>JBOHTE010000076.1:0-1218 GCA_050733555.1 Gemmatimonadaceae bacterium
ATTGAAAATCAATCGACTCTGACCCCATTGAAAATCAATCGACTCTGACCCCATTGAAAATCAATCGACTCTGACCCCATTGAAATCCGCCGTGCCTACGCGCACGATGGTCGGCGACCCGCGCCGCCGCGACGCGCCGCTGTCGGCGGGCGTCACCGCCTCGGCCCAGATGCCGTACACGCGCCCGGCGTACGCCGTCATCCACATGTAGTCGCCCAGGAACGCGTTCTGCCCGGTGAACGCGTCGCCTGACCAGTCGTAGTTCACGAACGTCTGCGCGTCATCCGTGGAGCGCGCGAGTGTCACGTGCGTGGCGCGATTGGTGGAGTCCGCGCGGCGGTCGTAGAACTGCACGTACACGGCGCCGGTGACCGGATCCACCGCGAGCCACTGGAAGAACTGGTCCGCGCCGTCGTGCACGGGATCGTCGTTCACGCGGCGCGGCGCGGACCAGGTGGCTCCGTGACTTGTGGAGCGTGAGAGGAACACATCGACATCGCCGTTCCGGAAGTCGCTCCACGTCACGTACAGCGTGCCCTGTTTCGGACTCACGCCGATCTGGGGAAAGCCCATGGCGCGCGACACGCCCGGGATTCCCGTTGCCCCGCCAAAGTACGGCGCGCCCACATCGATGATCGAACGCGATGACGCGAACGTCCTGCCGCCGTCGCGCGAGGTGGTGAACGCGATGGTCAGTCCATCGTTCCAGACGACGTACATCGCGCCGTCGGGACCTGTGGTGCCGATCACCCCCACCACGGAACCGTTGTCGTCGCGCGGCATCCCCGCATGCGTGCTGATGCGAATGGGCGCGGACCACGTTGCACCGTGGTCGGTGGAGCGCGAGAAGAGGATCACGGATTGGTCCGTCTGCCACTCGATCCAGGCGAGGTAGAGGTTGCCCCGATACGGGCTCTTCGGCTGCGCGTCGGACCAGATGCGCGGCATGTCTTCCATCTGCGTGGCCGGCGCAGATGCGGCGCGCGTGACCTTTACGGCGACGGGGTTCGTGTCCCAGGTCTTCCCGCCATCGGGCGAGCGGCGCACGAAGATGCCGCTCGACCCCGCGTGGTGCGCCCAGTACGATGCCGCGCCGAGTCTGTTGAAGGTGAGATAGGAGAGAACGGCCTGACCGCGATCATCGTACGTGAGCGACACGTCGCCACCGCCGGGCCAGTCGTTGGGCTTCGTACCATCGGCCACCGTGAAGCTACGTCC
>JBOHTE010000077.1:0-13548 GCA_050733555.1 Gemmatimonadaceae bacterium
GGGTACACCAGCCCCATCTCGAACGCAATGCCAATGGGATCGAACAGCTTGTTGGGCACACACCAGTCACCGTAGATCTCCTCGCGCCGAATGGTGAGAGGATCGTAGATATCGTTCCGATGGTAGACCTCGAGGCTCAGCAGCTTGCGCTGCTCCGTCATGCCAGGGTCCACATGGCAGTAGTGCTCGGCGTAAGCCTGGGCCGCCACCTCCGTATTCGCACCATGCCCTTGCACGGCGACGGAGCCTTCGAGGGCGTGCCCGAAGAAGGCCTGATCGAAGGCCAGAAGAGGCTGGAGTTGGCGCATGACGACACTTCCCCACTCCTTGATGTCCGTGTAGTCGAGCGGCGACAGGAGCGTGGCGGTCACGACATCGAGTTGCGCCAGGTCGGTGCTCGTCAGGTTCAGCGTCATCGCTGATCCTCCGAATTGAGGTGGCTGCCTTTGCGATCCGTTGGCGAAGAAAGCCGAGTATGGCCGTGCCGGGTCATCCCGCGGTCAACCACGGGTCATCACGAGCGGCCGACCGTTGATGCGGGGCCGAATCCGGGTGTTCGCCATCCCCGCTCGCGTCATCCTCACTCACTGGGCTGTTCGACCCATTCCGATTGCCTCGCTGCGCCATAGCTAGGCGGCAGCAACTCCGGCAAGGAGGATGTCATGCCTGTCTCCCGTGGTCGAACGGCGCTCGCTGCCGCCCTGGTGATTACAGTCTGGTTCGCGCTTTTCGGATGCTCCGGAGACGCCACGGCGCCCGGTCATCCGGACGGATCTGCCGCCGGGGCTGCGACCGACGTGAAACCGCCGGACTCGAACGTGCATTCGCGACACGTATCGGCCGTGTCGATCACCCCGGCCAGCGCCAGCATACCGGTCGGCGACACACTGCGGCTCCTGGCGACGCTCACGAATTCCACGGGCGATACCATTATCAAGCAGCACATCAAATGGACGAGCTCTGATTCCGCCGTGGCGCGTGTCGACCGATCCGGACTCGTCAGCGGTGTGGCCGTCGGCTCGGTCATCATCACCGCCGCCAGGGAAGGAACTGCTGCGACCGCGGCACTGTCCGTGGTGAGTCGCCGGAGCGCGTTTGCGCTGACCTGCGATCCGTCCACCATCCGACTCGAACAGCGCAGTGTCGGAACGCTGTCGTGCCGCGTGAAAGCCTCGTCCGGATTCAGCGGATCAATCGTCCTGAGCGCTAGTCATCTCCCCACCGGCAGCACGATCGCACCGTTCAGCAACAGCAGTGTGTCGCTCGCGAGCGGCGACAGTACGATCGTATTTCTCGATGCCGAAGTTGGCGCGACGACCGCGATTGGCCAGTACGCCGTGGCCATCACCGCCACGGGCGGAGGGATCAGCACGACCGTCACCGCGACCCTCGATGTGGCAGGCAGCGGTCCTCGCGTTCACATGATCTATCTGCTCCCATCTGATGTCGCGTACGATCCGTTGGTGGCGCTCGGAATGGATCACGCGATCCGGCACCTCCAGATCTGGTATCAGCGGCAGATGGCGAATGGGAAGACATTCGCGATTGACGATCCCGTCGTCACCGTGTTGCAGAGCACGCATCCGGCGTCGTACTTCGCGACGAGCAGCTTTTCGCGTGCCCCCGCGGAAGTGTTTGCCGCCACGGGAGGCCACTTCAATGACTCTACCGCGGTGTGGGACATTTACCTGCCCGTGGTCACGGACGGCCAGGGAGGCACACAGGGCGTCGCGCTGCTGGGCGACAACGACGTCCTGGGAATCTCGGGCGAAGACACGGGCGGCTACACGATCGCGCGCTGGGTTGGCGGGCTGGGTCATGAGACCGGGCACGCATTCGGACTCCCGCACCCGCCGGGATGCGATGCCGGCGAAGCCTTACCCGACTGCTCCTCCTTGATGTACCTGGGCTACCTCACGTATCCGGACACGTTTCTCCCCGAGGCAGACAAGACGCAGCTCAACGCGGGCCCATTCTTCAGGACGAGCGTTGCCGTTACCAGTGTGTTGTTCGAGGCCGCCCAACTGCAACCTTCGCCGCAACCGTAGGGGCTACAGCCGACGCCGGGGAATCAACCGGGTCAGCATCGATGGCAATTCGCTCGGTGCTGACCCGTTGGACCTCCCTCCTCCTGTGGCTCGACGTCATTCCGCCATACCCGATCGCCACGGCTGAGCCAGCCATCGTTTGCGCTGCGTCGCCTCATGCCGTATACTCGACCGCAAATTAGATCCTCCAAATCTTTGATTCTGCGCCGCTGCCTGCCGCCCACGGCCGTTGTTGGTCCGTGAGCATGGCCAGACCAGAACAGCGCCCGAGTCAGCTCCCGGTCATCAGGAGACGATGTTCCGGATACGGATGCTGGGTGGATTGTCCGTCATGTGACTTGACGGAAATGCGGGCGGCGTCGCGGTTCAGCGACGTCGCCTCGCCTTGCTCGCGCTCGTGGCATCTGTTGGTGAGCGTGGCATCGCGCGCGACCAGCTCATGGCGTATCTGTGGCCGGAGAACGAAGCCGACAGCGCACGCCACAGTCTCAAGCAGGCGACGTTTGCCCTTCGGCGTGAGTTCGACGCAGCGCTCTTTAGCGGCGATGCCGAACTGCGCCTGAATGCCGCGGTGATGACGTCAGACCGCAGCGAGTTGGACAGCGCACTTGCGGCGGACCGCATGGACGAGGCGCTGGCGCTCTATCCCGGTCCTTTTCTGGACGGATTTCACCTGAGCGACGCACCCGAATTCGAGCGCTGGGTGGACACTGAGCGTGATCGCATTGTCCAGCAACTGCAGCGCGCGCTCGAGGCGAATGCCATGCGGGCCGGTGCGTCGGGAGACGCGCGCACGGCGGTGAAGCGCTGGCAGCAGCTCGTCACATTCGACCCGCTGAGTTCGCGCTTCACACTGGGACTCATGTCCGCGCTGGCTGGTGCGGGCGACGCACCCGGCGCGGTGCGACGGGCGCACGTACACGAGGCGCTGGTGCGGCAGGAGCTCGACGCGGCGCCGGACCCCGCTGTGATTGCGCTGTCGGATCGCTTGCGACGATTGGCGCCCGCAGGCGCGCCGACGGCATCTGCGACACCAGCGTCCTCGCCGCCACTCACGATCCCGCCAGTCTCCACCACCGCTTCCTCCTTCGCCACTGCGTCACCACCTGATTCGCCCGCTTCACCTCCCGCGCACCATGTGCCTCCCGCACCTGGCGCGCCTGGCGCGCGCCGCTTCGCGCCGCGCGCGTCGCCAATGGCGCTCGGTGGCGCTATCACGCTCGCCATCATGGTGCTGCTCGGTGCAGTCTGGCACGAGCGGAACTCCGTCACGTCTCCGCGCAGCAGACCCACGCCGTCGAATCACATCGTGGCGGTGCTGCCGTTTACCGTGTATGGCGCGGGCACCGACTCGGCGTCGCTGAGCGACGGGCTCGCGGAGTTGCTGAGCCACGATCTGGATGGCGCCGGAGATTTCCGGAGTGCCGACAGTCGGGCCATCGCTTCCTTCGAGTCGGCGAACCACATCACGCCAGACAACGCGAGCGGCGCACGCGTGCTCGCTGAGCAGTTCTCGGCCGGCTCATTCGTGCTCGGTGACGTTGCGCGCGCCGGCGGCATGCTGCGCCTCACCGCGAACTTGTACGGCACAGGAGATTCCGCGTCGCCCGCCGCGAGCGCCCAGGTGGAAGGTGACTCGCTCCAGCTGCTGCGTCTGGTGGACCAGCTCGCGGAGGTGCTGCTGGGAAAGACCACGGCACGTCCCGGCGAGCCACTCGCCCCCGTGGCCGCGCGCACGACATCGTCGATTCCGGCGCTCAAGGCGTACCTGCGCGGCGAAGCGCTCTTTCGCGACGCGCAGTACGCGCCGGCGGTGGACGCACTGCAACGTGCGGTGGCCGCGGATTCACAGTTCGCGCTCGCGTGGTACCGGCTGGGCGTAGCGGCGGATTGGGCCGGGGACTACAAAGGGTCCATCCGTGCGGCAGAACGCGCCTACCAGTTGCGCGACAGACTCTCCGGGCACGAACGCCTGCTGCTGGACGGCTATCGCTCATGGCGCGTAGGCGATATGGATCGCGCCGAGCATGACTACCGCGAGCTGCTGCGCTGGAACCCCGCGAGCATGGAAGCCTGGTACGAGCTGGGCGAAGTGCTCTTTCACGGAAACGGCGTGCGCGGCCGCGCTACGGCCGAGGCAGGGCGTGAGTTCGAGCGCGTGATTGCCGCCGATCCCGACGACAGGAGCTCGCTCACGCATCTGATGCGCATCGTCGCGCTCCTGGGTGACACCGCCGCGGTGGACAGCATCTCGGGGCGTCTTCTCGCGCTCGAGCAGCCAGGCGAAGCGCGGCTGGACGTAGCGGTCTTTCGTGCGGTCGCGCTGCACGACAGCGCGGCGGAAGCGCGGCTGCTCCCAGCCGTCGCGGGCGCGAGCGACCAGTTTCTCATTGATTGCTCGGAGCGACTGGCCGTCTTCACCGGAAATCTGGATGCCGCGAGCCGTGTCGCGATGCTGCTCGAGCAGCCACAGCATTCCGCCGGATCGCGCGTCGTTGGCTACGCGAATGAGGCGCAGGATGATCTTGCGCAGGGCCGCTGGCGCGATGCGTCGCGTGCGTTCGACGGCGCGGAACAGGCCGGCTCCGCCACGGCGCTGCACGAACGTGCCTACTTTGCGTCCACTCCGTTCGCGGCGGTCTCACGCGCCGAGCTCGTGGCCATGCGTGACACCATCGCGCGCGAGCGCGACCGTGCACTCACCGCCGAACTCACCACGGACGGCAGTCTGCAGATCACGCTCTTCGAACCACTCACGCGATGGTACGTACTGGGCCTGTTGAACGCGCGCCTGGGCGACACCAGCGCCGCGCTTCGTGACGCCGACGCGGTCGTGCACGCCGCGGCGCGTGCGCAGCGGCTCGGCGCACGCGCCGAATTCCGTGTTGGCGACGTGGACGGGCCCGCGGAATATGCGAGATCCATCGCGGCCAGCCTGCGCGGCATCGTGGCCGCTGCAGGAGGGCGGCACGAGCAGGCTGTGGCGCTGCTCGAACAATCGCGGCCCAGGCTCTGGCTCGAGCTTCTGGTCACATATCAGGGCAGCCGGAGCATCGAACGGTTCACACTGGCGGAGGAGCTGCGCGCTCTCGGGCGGTACGACGAGGCACTGTCGTGGTACTCTACGATCGCGCAGCGACGGCAGCCCGAGGTTCCCCTGCGCGCGCCGGCGGCGCTGCGCGAGGCGGAGACGTACGAGCAGTTGCGGCGGCCCGCGGAGGCCATGGCGCACTACGGGAAATTTCTCACGCTCTGGCGCCACGCAGACCCGGCGCTGAGGCCCATAGTGGAGCACGCCAGCAAGCGGCTGGCGGCATTGCAGGCAGCGGCGCGGCCGTAGTCATGTGCGGGGAGTCAGCCGCACGGGTCTGCACAGGCGACGGCGCACCAGACCGAGCGCGACAGCGCATGCGATGTTCGCGATAGGGAGAACGGCCCATGTCCCGATCGCGTCTCACGACTACCCTCCCTGTCGTGATCGTCGCCGCACCATTCCCGCGAACGCATTGCAGGCGCCTGCACTTACCAGGTCGCCAGGGCCCCATGGTCAATCCGTACGAGGAGCACGCCAACGATCTGCTCGGCGACTGGATATGCGTCGCGTACCGCGGGCAACAGTTGCCGGCAGTGGTTGGCGATCAATGCGTTGTGTGTGCTGATCTCACGCTCCGGGCGGATGGCACATTCGCGTTCGCACAACTCGTGGTGACGGTGGATGGCGATGCACAGCACGTGAACCCGGACACGCCCATTTCCGACGCACGCGCGCACGTGGGCACGTACAGCATGCGGGTTGCGAGTGCATCGAGAGGAGAACGACTGGTTGAGATCTCGCTTCACGCGTCGCGCCGGGTGCGGACCGCGGTCCAGGAGACTGGATCGCAGACCTCTCTCATCCAGGAGGCGGTGGATATCCAGGTCGCGGTACCGTCGGCCAGTGAGCTGCGGGCAATCCTGACAGAAGGTGGCAGGGCAGTGGAATATCGCTTTGGGCGATAGGCTGCCGGTGATTCGCCCGATGCCATGGCGACGCGCGAAGTCAGGGAAACGGTGACGCTCCGTTCGGAGCCGCGCCGCGCACACCCATCACAGGCCCCTCGTAACAGCGCGGGGTGATCCCAGGATCACCCCGCTCGTCGCATGTTGTCTCTGCGATCCCGCACTGATATCAATCCATCACCGATCTCTTCTCGTAACCAGGACACCCATGGACCTCTCGACCGCCAGAGTGCTCGTCACCGGCGGCAGCTCGGGCATTGGCTACGCCACCGCCAAACGCCTCGCCGCCGCCGGTGCACGCGTCGCTATCTGCGGGCGCAATGCGGCCGCGCTCCGCACCGCCGCGAAGGAAGTCGGCGCCACACCCATCGACGCCGATGTGAGCCGCGAAGCCGACGTCGCCCGCCTCGTCGCGACCGTCATCCGCGAGCTCGACGGCTACGACACCCTCATCAACAACGCCGGCTTGGGCCGCTTTGCGCGCCTCATCGACATGACGACCGCCGATTTCCACAGCGTCTGGGAAACCAACGTGCTCGGCGCCATGCTCGTCGCCCGCGACTCGGCGCGCCACTTCGTGCAGCAGCGGCGCGGCAACATCGTCAATGTGGCGTCGACATCCGGCCAGCGCGGCGGCGCCAATGGCACGGCCTACGCCTCGAGCAAGTTCGCGCTCGCGGGGCTCACCGATGTGTGGCGCACGGAGCTACGGCAGTACGACGTGCGCGTCATGCAGATCAATCCGAGCGAGGTACTCACGGCGTTCCGCGCGAACTCCGGCCGACCGCGTCCGGCCGAGAATCAATCCAAGCTCCACGCCGATGACATTGCCGCGGTGATCGCGGACATGCTGGCGCTGAGCGATCGCACCTTGGTGAAGGATGTCACCGTCTGGGCCACCAATCCCATTGATTGATTGATTGATTGATTGGAACCGTTCGCTGAGTCGCACTCGCGAAGCAGTGCACTACGTCATACCGGTGTCCCTTCTACGTCTTTCGTGCTATGTGTTGTGCAGCGCTGGTCGGCGCACCTTGGAGAGTAGCCTCATGGCGTTCCTCATGACACGCTCACTCTCACGGAGCCCTTCTCATGCGCAACTTCCTCTTGCTTGTCTCAGCCGCGCTGCTTTCGGCCTGTAACCCCCTGACGGGGTTGGACTTCAATCCGGACGCCCCGCCACCAGGCCCTGTGGAAGTCCCAGGAGTGCTCGTGACGCCGGTAATTTCCGGAACCTGGAAGGGCGAGTCCGGTGATGTCGTTCTCGCCGTTTCCTTTGGCGACGCATACTGCGACACTGTCTGCGTCGTGTCTGGCTCCGCTACCTTTCGAAGGGTTTCGACTGGCGCGTCCATCGATGTGGGAGCGAGTGCTCAACTCAGGGATCTTGGCCGACAGTCGCTCGCGGGGGCACGGATCGCAATCGCCCTGGACAGCACCGGCGCGAACGGATGGGAGCAGGGAAACGAGCTGGATGGCACGTTCAGTAGCGATTCGACACTCGATGCAGCACTCATGGGCCCGGTAAAGCAGAGGGTCGGGAACCTCATGGGCGTCGACAGCCTCCGGATCATGCTCACGCGCCCGTAGCGCGCGTCATGCAGGTGAACGCCGGATCGCATCGGTGGATTCCGGCTTATGCCTGAAGAGGAAACCGTGTTGGCCTCATCCCAACCGCGAGAGAATCTGCGCCAGCTCCTCCGCGTTGGCGGGCCGCGCGTCCGGTTCCTTGGCCAGCAGCCGCACCACAAGATCCGAGAGCGGCTGCGGAATTCCCGGATCGAGCGCCGCCGGGACCGGCGCCGGCTCGCTCAACACCTTCGCGATGAGCGCCACCGGGGAATTCGCCTCGAATGGCACGTGCCCCAGCAGACATTCGAACAGCACCACGCCCGTGGCGTAGAGATCCACCCGCGCGTCGAACTCCTCGCCCAGCATCTGCTCGGGCGCCATGTACGTCGGCGTCCCCACCGACATGCCGACCTCCGTCAGTCCGCTGGTCGCGCCCGCGAGTCGCGCGACGCCGAAGTCCATCACCTTGAGCACCCCCGCCGCATCGAGCAGCAGGTTCTGCGGCTTGATGTCCCGGTGGATCACGCCCTGTCCGTGCGCCGCCACGAGCGAGTACGCGAGCTGGCTGGCGATGGCCAGCGTGGGTGCCACGCCCAGCTTCCCGCGCGTGTCGAGCAGCTCGCGCACGGTAATGCCCTCCACGTATTCCATGGTCAGGAAGTACACGCCGTCGCGCTCCCCGATGTCATGCGTGCGCACGACGTGCTTGCTCGAGATGTGGCGCGCGAGTCGAATTTCCGACTTGAATCGTTCCACGAGCGATTGGTCGCGCACCAGCTCGGGAAGCAGCGTCTTGAGCGCCACCTGATCGCCCAGCTCGCGATCGAGAGCCCGGTACACCATGCCCATCCCTCCGCTTCCGATCTCCTCCAGAATTTCGAATCGGCCGGCGAACAGCTCACCCGTCGCCAGCACCGGCACCGCGCGCGGAGTCGCCAGACGCGATGATTGCCGGGCCTCGCCGATCTCCTGCCTGAGCGCGTCCACCTGATTCTGCAGCCGCGCCTCGCGCGCGCGGATCTGGTCGGCCATTTCATCGAAGACGCGGGCCAGCCGGCCCAGCTCGTCGCCGCGCTTCGCCACTTCCGCCAGTCCGCCGCTCTGGTAACTGCCGCCTTCCATCGCTGTCGCCGCCTGGATCACGCGACCCACGTCCTGCAGATATTCGAGCTCCGCGTCGCGCAGCCGCTTCTTCTCCAGACAGGAACTGATCCGCGCGCGCAGCAATACCGGGTCGAACGGCTTGGACAGGTGGTCCTCCGCGCCGCGTTCGATGCAGCGCACCACGCTGGCCACGTCATCGAGCGCCGAGATCATGATCACGGGAATGTCGCGCGTGGCGGCATTGGCCTTCATCCGCTCGAGCACCGCGAGTCCATCCAGATCCGGCATCATGACGTCCAGCAGCACCAGGTCGAAGCCCTTGCGTGTGAGCATGTCGAGGGCGGGATATCCGCCCGCGGCGCTCTCCACCAAATGTCCCTGCCGCCGCAACCGCCGTTCGAGCACCGCGCGATTGTCCTCCTGGTCGTCCACCACCAGGATGTGCGCCGCCTGCACCGATGCTGCCGCGACGGTCGCGAGCACGGGGTGCTCCACCGTGATGTCGCGCGTGGCCGTGCCATGCCCCTGCGGCAGCTCCACCGTGAGCAGCCGCTCGGCGGAACTCCGAATGCGCCGCACATCACGCTCGAACTGCGGGTCCGGCTCGCCGGAAGCGGGAGCCAGCAGCGCGCCGGTGGCGGCGACGATCCGCGCCTGCGGGCCACGCAGCGTCGCGTGCAGCCGGACGAAGTCCTCCTCGCTGATCTCGTCGCGCGACGGCGGCACCGCCGCATTGATGATGCCGAGCAGTTCGCGGCCGGCGTCGAGCGTATGCTCGAGCTGTGTGCGCGCTACGGGGTCCGTCGCATCCTCCAGCAGCATCTCACCGTAGCCAATGATGAGATTGAGCGGCGTGCGCAGTTCGTGTCGCAGCTCCGCCACGGCTGCCGGTGTCGTGAGTCCCGTCATCCCTGCTTCGCCAGCAACGCCTGAATCTTGCCAAGCAGCCGGTCCAGCTCCACCGGCTTCGTGTCGTAATCGTCGCACCCCGCGGCGAGCGCCTTCTCGCGATCGCCCGACATGGCGTGCGCGGTGAGCCCAATGATGGGCACGTGATGGTTCTCTTCCCCCTGCCGCACCCGGCGCGTCGCCTCCCAGCCGTCGAGCTCCGGCAGACTCATGTCCATGAGTATGAGATCGTAGCCACCCGCGAGCGCCATGGTCACGCCCTCCAGTCCGTCCAGCGCCACCGCCACCTCGTAGCCCTTCCGGATGAGACGCCGTGACAGCATGTCGCGATTCATTTCGTTGTCTTCCACCAGCAGGATCTTCGTCATCCCCTACCTCGTGTGCTGAGGATCAATGGCGGCCGTGTGCATCAGACTTTGAATTTCCCGCAGCAGCGTTTCACGACTGAAGGCGCCCTTTTGCAATACGCCGTGGACATCACCGTTCAGCGCGCGGCGATCCTCCGCGGTGAGATCCTTGGCGGTGATGACGATGACCGGGATGCCCCGCCAGGCGTCCACCTTGCGCAGCTCCGCGGCGAACTGGCTGCCGTCCATCACCGGCATCATCAGATCGAGCAGAATGAGCGAGGGCACGTGACGCTCGAGCACGCCGAGGGCGGCGCGACCGTTCTCCGCCTCCGCCACCGTCCAGCCATCGCCCTCCAGCAGCCTGCGCAGCAGCTCGCGCGTCGCGGCATCATCCTCCACCACCAGCACGTCGCTGGCGCCGTCGCGGCGATAGCGCGCTAGCACCGCGCGCATGCGATCGCGGTCGATCGGTTTGGTCATGAAGTCCGACGCGCCCAGAGCGAGACCGAGGTTCCGGTCGTCCAGCATGGTGAGCATGATCACGGGAATGTCGGCTACTTCAGGCTCGGCCTTGAGCGCCGCGAGAATCGCCCAGCCATCCATGCCCGGCATGAGCACGTCGAGCGTGATGGCATCGGGACGATGCTGCCGCGCGAGCGCGAAACCGGTTTCGCCATCCGCCGCCTCGAGCACCGCGAATCCTTCGCCAACGAGGAAGCGCCGGATCAGCTCGCGCGCCTGTTCGCTGTCGTCTATCACGAGCACCGTTCCGGCGGCCGATCCGTTGCTGGCCGCGGGCTGCGCGCGGGGCGCCTCACCGGCGACGAGAGTTTCGACAGGAAGCTGAATGGTGAAGGTCGAGCCCTGTCCGGACTCGCTGGTCACGGTGATGTCGCCACCCATCATCCTGGCAAAGCGGCGCGAGATGGCCAGTCCGAGACCGGTGCCGCCATAGCGCTTGCTCGTTGACGACTCCGCCTGCGAGAATGCCTCGAACAATCTGGAGAGCTGCACGTCGGTCATGCCGATGCCGGAGTCGCTCACGCGGAAGGAGACGTCGTTCGCACCGCGCTCCACCTCGAGCCGGATCGTCCCGTGCTCCGTGAACTTGCACGCGTTGGAGAGCAGGTTGAGCAGCATCTGCCGCACCTTGGTGAGATCCGCGTGCATGCTACCCGGCGCACCGGTCCGCACCACGAGCACGTTCGCGTTCTTGTCCACGAGCGGCCGCACCGTCGTCACCACGTCTTCCACCATGCCCGCCACATCGAACGTCTCGAGATAGAGTTCGGTCTTGCCCGCCTCGATCTTGGAGAGATCGAGAATGTCGTTGATGAGCGCGAGCAGATGCTTGCCGGCCGTACGGATGCGGCGCAGGTCGGGCGTCAGCTCCGGATGCCCGAGTTCCGTCGTCTCCTCCTCCAGCATTTCGCTGTAGCCGATGATGGCGTTGAGCGGCGTGCGCAGCTCGTGGCTCATGTTCGCCAGGAACTGGCTCTTTGCGCTGTTGGCCTCTTCGGCGTCCTTGCGGGCGCGCGACAGCTCGGTGATGTCGTGGTAGAGTCCCATGAGTCCCACGAGCTGTCCTTCCACGCGCACCGGAACGCCGAGCACTTCCACGTCCACCACGCTGCCGTCCTTGCGGCGGCGGCGGCCGATGCTGCGCACCGCGCCTTCCTGGAGCACGTGCTGCGTGATGGCCACCGCTTCCGATCGCGTCGTCTCCGTGGAGATGAGATCATCCAGATTGCGCCCCACGACTTCGTTCTGTGCGTAGCCGTAGAGCTGCACGAATGCCGGATTGCACGACACGATGTCATGCGCGGTGTCGAGCACGACGATGGCGACGGGGTTGTTGAGCACCAGGTCCTCGAAGTACTGCTTCTGGCGCTGCGCCGCGGTGTACAGCCGGGCGTTCTCGATGGCCACGGCCGCCTGCGGCGCAAAGAGATTCAGCAGCCGGAGATCATCCGGCTGGAACTTGCGCGCGGGGTCGTCGTGTACGCACGCAAAGGCGCCCACCAGCCGGTGGCCGATGAGCAATGGCGCCGCCATCACCGAGTGCACCTCCACACCGGAGTACTTGCTGGAGCGGCCCAGCCACTTCTGGTACTCGTCAATGCGCACCGGCTCCTGCGTGACCGCCACGTGCCCCATCGCGCCTTCCCCCAGCGACAATCGCGAGCCGGTGGAGTCCACGCCGATGTTGAGACTCGCCACGATCTCGAGTTCCTGCCGGCTCTCGTCGTAGATGGCCAGCTCGCCGCCGCTCACGCCGAGCAGCGTGACCGCGCGGCCCAGCACGCTCGTGAGCAGTTTGCTCAGCTCCAGTTCGCCCGAGAGATCCGCCAGCGTGTCGAGCAGCGCCTGCTGCTCGTTCGCCCGGCGCCGCTCCGCGATCAGCGACCGCTCACGGTCAATCGCGATGCTCGCCTGCGTGGCCGCGGCCGTGAGGATTTCGAAATCGTTGTCGGAGAACGCATCGGGCTCGCTGCTCTCCACCACGAGCACGCCGAAGATCTTGTTGCCGAATCCCAGCGGCACGTCCACCTCCGAGCCGCTGTTCAGGCTGGGCAGGTATCCCGCCTCGCGCGTGACATCCGGCGTGTAGCGCAGCTTCCCGTCGCGCAGCGGGCGCTCGCTCAAGCCCTGACCGGGATGCACACGCCAGTCCTCCGGCACGTCGGGCCACCCGACGCTCGCCTTGAGCACGCGATCGCCGGTGGCATCATCGAGAAGAAACACGCCGAGGAACACGTAGCCGAGCGCGGGGTCGCGCAGCCCATTCACCACGGCGCGACAGATCTCGGCTTCATTGGGGGCGGCCGCGATCTCGGCGGACAACCGGAGCAGCGCCGCCTGGCGATGCGCCGCGCGCGACGGGGATTTGCGCTTCATCGCGCCCCCACCACGGCCCGCACTTCCGTGAGCAGTGCATCGGCGTCGAGCGCGCGCTTGAGCAGCACGCGCTCCACGCCGCCGCTCAACCGGCGCCGGTCTTCTGCCGTCACCGTCTTGGCCGTGATGACGACGACAGGAATGCCGCGGCAGGCGTCATCCCGGCGCAGCACGTCGAGAAACTCGAATCCGTCCATCTCCGGCATCAGCAGATCGAGCAGCACCAGCGCCGGCCGCTCCACCGCAATCCGGTCCAGCGCCACACGCCCGTTCTCGGCCTCGGTCACGGTCCAACCGGCCTTGGTAAGTGCCCGTTGCAACAGCGACCGCGTCTGCCGGTCGTCTTCCACCACGAGCACGCCTCCCGCACTCGCGCTGGGTACGTAGCGCTTCACGAGAGCGGCGAGCCGTTTGCGTTCGATCGGCTTGGTCAGATACTCCGAGGCCCCGAGCGCGAACCCCAGGTTGCGGTCCTCCACGATGGTCTGGAGAATCACCGGTATCGCGGCGAGAGCAGGATCGGCCTTGAGGGCTGCAAGCACCGCCCAGCCATCCATGCCCGGCATGAGGATGTCGAGTGTGATGAGATGCGGGTGGCGCTCCCTGGCGAGTCGCAGTCCGGTTTCGCCATCGGCCGCTTCAACAACATCGTACCCTTCGTGCGAAAG
>JBOHTE010000078.1:0-3395 GCA_050733555.1 Gemmatimonadaceae bacterium
GCGCCGCACCGCCCGTCATCGCCCACCCCGATACCGCCATCCGCTGGCGCCAGACATCCACCAGGCGTATCAATCCCCAGAAAAACGCCACCGTGAGCCCCGCCTTGAGCAGGCGGTTCACCCAGAGCTGTCCCTGCACACCCAGCGCCAGCCACGGCAGCAGGAATGCAACCATGGCCACGGTGAGCCCCAGTGTGACAGGGCCGGCAAGGCGACTGATGACCGCATCATCCCACTCCCGCGCGGTTCGCCGCGCCACGCGCCCGAACAGGAACGCGAGCACCAGGTTGAGCCCGGTGCCAAAGCCGAACGCCACCACGAGCAGCGCCGGGAATGCGAGCCACTGCCACGCCGTCAATCCGAATGGGCCCGACTTCTGAAGGACCGCTGGCAGATGCTGCAGCGCCCACCGGTCGGGAAGCGCGGCGTACCACTCCGGAATGCGCTGAACAGTGCCGCGCGAGAAGAGCCAGCGCTGTTCGCCACCCCTCCAGACACGGGCCAGTCGCACAGGCTCGTGGTCTCCCCGCGTACCGGGAAGCTCGGCAATCTGTACCAGGTTGCGCGAACCGCCCCCCGACGTATCACCCGCGGCCGCTCCCGAGATGTCCTCGAGGTCTATCCAGACCTTTCGATCGAGTACCAGCTTGAATTCGCGCGCCAGCTCCGGGCCGCGCGTCCGCAGTGAATCAGGAAGGTCCAGATACCGCGCCGCGTCCGTGTCCTTTCCCGCACTGGTGAGATCCAGAAACGCCCCAACCGCGGCGCGCGGCGACTCGGGCGACACCGTCTCCGGCCGTGCCGCTTGCGCAGTCCGGCTCGCCGTGTCCAGCTTCTTCCTGGATGATTGCGACAGCAGACCCCCACCCAGTTGCCCCTGCGCAGCGGTGTCCACGACGCAGCAGAGCAGCAGGAAGCCGATGCCTGCGGTGGCGGCTGCACGCCGGCGGATGTTCGGAAATGAGAGAGAGGAATGCATTCCTGGGGAGGTCGCTGAGAGGAACGGTGGCTGGCGGATGGCCTCACACATTACACCGGCCCCCGCCCCCTGCACTACTGCGATTGCTCCGGTCTCTTGTTGACCGACGCGGAAGTTCGTATGTTAATTCCCCCTTATCTGTCTGCGCGTTATCTATAACGAATCGCGACAGAGGTCCGGCAATCTCCGGGCAGCGGCGGTATCCATGACTGATCAGCGTGTCAAATCTCGTCCGATCGCGGCCGCCCGGGCGATTCCGTGGGTGCCGCAAAACGACGGCTACTATCTGCTGGCGGCAGTGATGTCCAGCTCGCGCGCCGCCCCGCTCGTCGTCATGCAGGAAGTCCTGCTCGAGGTCGAGGCACACCTGCGCACCGTTCCCGGCGGGAATGTGTGCGGCCTCCTGTATGGCTCCCACTACACCGACCCGCGCAGCTCCGCGAGGTACCTGCTGGTGGAGGAAGCCGCCCGAGCGCCGCGCATCGACACCGCCGCTGACCCCGACGCCGCCGCGCTCGCAATGTGGAGCGACATGCTTGGTCGCTCGGAGCAGGCTGGCCGTCAGGTGCTTGGCTGGTATCGTGGCGGCGCGACCATCAATTCGCCCATCGCGCTCCCCGCCGCTGGTGCCATGCAGGTCGTCTTCCCGCAGCGCTGGCAGGTCGGACTGCTGCGTCAGGGAGTCCTTGGCGAACACAGTGGCGCGTTCGTCCGCATCGAGCCAACTGAAGCCCGTGTGTACAGCATCCCATTCATGGAGCTCGCACCTCCCGAGGGATTCGACGGCCACACGTTGCGCACGAGCGTGACCTGGACGAACTATCACACCAAGCTGCCTGTCACGCCGCTCGGCCCCGCCGCCATGACATCGGGCCAGCGACGCAGGTCCACGACAGTCGCCGCTCCGGCATCCCGCGAGCATCATGGCCTCGGCTTCCTCGGCGCGATCCTGAAGCGACCTCCGTCGACACCGGTCATTCCGGCGTTCAGGAAGCCGCGACCAGCCAGCGCCCCGACATCCGACAGAGACGTCACCAGGACTGATAGAGACATCACGAAGACTGATCGAGACATCGCCGGGATTGAAACGGCGCGCCACGCCGCCGAACCGTCAACGAGTCAACCGCCGGCGCCACCCATACCGCACCGTCCGGCCGAACCAGCTCTTGTTGCCGCCTTGCCAGATACGATACCAGCTATTGGACTTTCTGCAGCCATGCCCATTTCCGGGGAGTCAACGAGTCCAGCCGAACAGCTCAGTCCATTGCCGCAGCCGGACCCTGTCGTCTCAATGACGTCACAGGCTGTTGCACGGCCTGTCACTGATCCCGTTCTGCCTTCCGTCGCCGCGGTCGATCCCGCAGCGCCGCCCCATACGGAGTTCGCGCCCGAGGAATCGCGGACCGATGAGCTTCCTGCCACATCGGAGACGCGAATACCCTTCGCACCCGGGGAATCCGACCCCGTTCTCGACGACCTGCGCCAGCGCGCCCGACTGGAGCGACTGGATCTATTGCCGAAACCTCGCAGCACCGGAAGGCGAATCGCCCGCGCTGGCGCGTACGCCGGCATTGTCATCGCGGCGGGAGTGGTTGCCGCGTTCTACCTCGTTCCCCGGCTGCGACCAGCCTCTTCGCCGCCCGCCGTCACGCAGTTCGGGCAGCTCGATTCCACGCAATTCGCGCTCGGCAGCCCGGAGCGCGCCGCGGACGCCGCCGGTGTCGCGCACATCCCCAGCGGACTCCTCACGACGGAGCAGATCGGAAAGGCTCGCTTCGCGCTGGCGCGCGTGGGCACGTACGGCGATGACCTGGCGACGACACTCAGCGCGCTCGACTCGTTGCTGGCATCCGCACAGCAACCCGCAAGCCATCGCCACGCCTGCCAGCAGGCCGATTCGCTCATGCGGCAGACCACGCTGGATCTCTCCATGCTCGACACCGCGCGCCAACAGGTGACCGAACTCATTGGCACGGCCCGCCTCGACTGGGTGGATGGGCTCTCCACACGCGCCAGGGAAGCAGCTCCGAAATATGAGCGAGCGTGCAGGTGACGATGGAACACGCCAGGCACACGATCGAAATCCGGCACCTTCCCAGCGACCGCCTGGTGAAGTGGCTGCCATTGGACGATGGGTACTACCTGCTGGCATCCGTGATGACCAGCACCCGCGCCGCGCCAGTGTTCGTCACGCAGAAGGCACTGCTGCAGGTAGAAGCGCATCAGCTACGGGCAGCGGGCGAGCATGCCTGCGGCATTCTCTGCGGTGCTCCCTGTGTGGACCCAGCGAGCGCGATGGAATTCATCCTGATCGAGGACGCCGCGCCCGTCGTCCAGACCGCGACGAGCAACCACGCCGATGCCGCACTCGCGGCCGACCTGTCCCGCGTCATTGCACAGGCGGAGCGGACAGGCC
>JBOHTE010000079.1:0-1706 GCA_050733555.1 Gemmatimonadaceae bacterium
ACCCGTGCGGCAATCATGACGATCACCACGGGCGACTGGGCGGACCACTACAGCCAGGTGTCCAACTACCTCCGGATGAATGGCCAGCTGCCGCCCACCGCGAAGCGGCGGGGACCGGAGTAGTTCCGGGAGCGGGTAATGGGGAATGGGGAGCGGCACGGAACCCGGCTCCCCATTCCTCGCGCGCCCGATGAGGATCGCCGCCAGCATCGCCCTGATCCTGGTGGGCGCCGCGCCGCTTCACGCGCAGAGCACCACGCTGGAGGTTCTGCGCCATACGCCCAGTGATACCGCAACACCGGGCAACGTCATCACGGTCACCTTCGATCGGCCGGTGGCCGGCCGGCTCGGCGCGACGGTGGATGCGGCGCACATCTTTCATGTGAGTCCGAACATCCCGGGTCGCGTCGAATGGCGCGACCCGGTGACCATCCGGTTCGTCCCGAACGACCCGCTCGTCCCGGGAACGCGCGTGATCGTTACCGTCGACACGACGTTTCGTGCCTTCGACGGGAGCCGCCTGGCACATCCATACGATTTCGCCTTCCGCGTGCCGGGACCACGAATTCTCGCTCGCTCATTCCTCACCGGGTATCTGCCGGCCACGAGCGACCTTCCGCTGGATGGCAGGATCGAGCTGTTGTACAGCGCACCCGTGGACCTCGCGCGCCTGCAGTCGCGCGTGCGCATCGAGCTCTCGTCGCAGTGCACTGGGGGCGCGCGCCACGTGCCGTTGCGCGTCGTGCGCCAGCGCGCCATCACACAGCACGACCGCTGGGAGTTCCGCTTCGCGGGCGGCTGGGACCGCGACACTACGGCCGATCGCTTCCGTCGCGTCGTGGAGCTCGAGCCGGAGCAGCCGATTCCATTCGACTGTTCCGGATTCGTCGTGTTGCCAAACACCGAGGAAGATCTCTCCTACGGCGCCGAGGAGCGATTCGCGATCGAAACGGCGCCCAGCTTTCGCCTCCGCCAATTCGATTGCAGCGGCGGTGCCGACTGCGCCATGGACAACCTCTACCTCCGTTTCAGCGCGGCGGTGAAACGCTCGGATATCCTGCGGCACGTGCATCTCGTACCCGCCATACCGCTCGTGCTGAATGCGCAGAGCAGTCCGTCTGCCGAGTGGCGCGTCAACATCACACTCGCCCCGCGCACCACGTATGCCGTGGTCGTGGACTCGACGCTCCAGGATGTGCACGGGCGCACGCTCCAGGGACCGCGGCGCGCGCGCGTCGTCACGGGTGACTACGCCCCATCCATCGACTATGTGTACGGCGCGCTCACGATTCCCCGCACGGGCACACGCACGCTGACCGTGCACTACGTGAACGTGCGGACGATCCGCGTGGTGAGCTATCGCATTCCCCTCTCCGCACGCACACGCGTACTCGCCGTGGGGCCCTCGCTCCTCGATCGCGCCATTGGTGCACTTCCGGGACTGCGCCCGGAGACGACCCTCGTACGGCTCGACGGCAGGTTCAACGTGCCGGACACCACCAGCTTCCTGCTCCCACACCGTATCGCGCCCTCCGACTCCACTCTGGTCGCACTGCGCATGGAGATCGAGGACCGGATCACGGAGCCGAACGCGAAAGCGCTGATGCAGGGAACACTCCCGCCGATCACCATCTACGGACAGCGCATGAAGGAGGGCGTACGCACGACGCGCTACGCGCTGCTTCAGGCCACAGACATTGCGGTTC
>JBOHTE010000080.1:0-2180 GCA_050733555.1 Gemmatimonadaceae bacterium
GTTCAGCCTGTCTCCGGCAGCAATCCAGACGTGCTGCCCATCAAACGTGACCCCGTTCACCCTCTCGACAGCTGAAAAGGGTCCATCCTCACGCACGATTTCCGCCGCTGATTGACGCATGAGTCCATCCTAGTCAGTCGGTAATGGAGCGGGGAGTAACAATGTCGTCGTGAATCCCGGAACAGACGGGGTCGTCCAGCGACGAGCCCGCCCGCGACCGAAGGGCTGTACCTTGCCGGCGGTCGCAAGCGAGTCGAGAGCCCGCTGCACGGTACGCTGGCTGGCTCCGAGCGCAAGCGCCAGCGCCGAACTGGACCACGATTCACCGTCCGCGAGAAAGGCGAGCACCACAGCATGCTCGTCGTCGACGGGCCGCGCCAGCACGACGACCTCGCATGCGCCGCGCGGCACCAGCGCAAACCCACGCTTCGTCGCGCGCACGCCGGCCAGCGTCCGAAGCACTGTGCGCAATCGCCCGACATCCACTCGCAATCGCGCGCGATGCGATGCATCGGCGAATTTCGCTCCGAATGCCCGTGTGAGGAGCGTGCTCCTCGCGACGTCTCCGGGCCATGCTTCGCCCAACGCGCGCGCGAGGGCAAACAACACTGGACGCCGTGTCAGCGAGACCACCGTCTTCCCGTCACGCACGGCATGACGGCACGCGTCCACGACGAGCGCACGCGACGACAGGACCGCTTCAACCTCATGGAGCAGGAGGAAGCGCTCCTGCCCGCTCGCGATCAGGCGCGCCGCGGGCGTCTTCAGCATGAGGGATGCGCGTCCGACTTCCGCCGTCAGCGCGGGGATACGGGCGTGGCGCGCGGCGCGCGCAGCCCGAACGAGCGCAGCACGCGCGGCCTTCGTGCGGAGGCGTCGCATCGCGATCCCCGCCACGACCAGTTCGTGGGCGGTGCGCGACGCGGGCGGAAAGGGCGCGGGATCGAGGTCGGCGAGCGCACGCTCGGCGTCGTCGAGGCGGCCGATGAGCAGGAGGCGCCGTACCTCGAGATACCGCGCGTACGCGGCGTTCACCAGATCGCCGTGCGCCTCGAGCGTCGCCCGCGCCGCGTCGAGCGCCTTCGCAGGCCAGCCCAGATCTCGCGAGACCAGCGCGATCTCCGCCTCCGCAACGACGCATCGCGCGCGGGCCACCGCCTCTTTCGGACCGAAGGCGCGCGCCGCGCTTCGCACGAGCGCCTTCGCTCGAACGAGATCGCCGAGCCGCGCCATGGCGATGCCGCGTAGCGCGAGCGCTGGTGCGTCGTTGCGCAAGGCAACCCAGTTCAGCGCGGCAAGGGGATCACCCGCCGCGAGCGCCTGCGCCGCGGCCGCGATTACCAGGTCCATCCGAATCCCGCCACACTTGTCACTCCCACCCTCCGGTGCACCCCCGGTAATCTATCTCGCGACCACCAGCCGCGACGTCGCATCGAACACGGGACCTGCGCGGACGAACACTCAACGGAGAGAACAACGATGACGAGACACATGACCGGGACACGTGAGGAATGGCTGGCAGCGCGACTCGAGCTGCTCGACTCGGAGAAGGAGCTCACGCGACGCGGCGACGAGCTGGCGCAGCGACGTCAGGAGCTGCCGTGGGTCCGCGTCCACAAGGAATACGAGTTCGAGAC
This sequence comes from Gemmatimonadaceae bacterium, assembly GCA_050733555.1. GTDB lineage: Bacteria > Gemmatimonadota > Gemmatimonadetes > Gemmatimonadales > Gemmatimonadaceae > JADGGM01. The sequence goes on from JBOHTE010000080.1 coordinate 1,638, forward strand.
GGATCAGGGAAGCGCCTCGCTGCAGGAGCTCTTCAGCGGGCGCTCGCAGCTCCTCGTCTATCACTTCATGTTCGGGCCCGACTACACCGCGGGGTGTCCATCCTGCTCGGCGATCGCGGACGGGTTCGATGGCTGCTTCGTACACCTGGCCAACCACGACGTCACGCTGGCCGCGGTGTCACGGGCTCCGCTCGCCAAGCTGCAGGACTACAAACGGCGGATGGGCTGGTCGTTTCCCTGGGCGTCCTCGTACGGCGGCGATTTCAACGCCGATTTCAACGTCTGGTTCACCGAGGAGCAGCAGCGCCAGGGACGCATCGAATACAACTACCAGCGCGGCGGCCACGCCATGGACGCGACAACGGTCCTCCCCGAGCCGGTCGTTGTGCAAGCGGCCGCATGCGGGACCGACGCGCCGACTTACACACGCGACCGACCAGGCATGAGCGCATTCGTACTCGAGGACGGTGTGGTCTACCACAGCTACTCCACCTTTGCGCGCGGGCTGGACGGCCTCTGGGGCATGTACCAGTGGCTCGACCG
>JBOHTE010000081.1:0-4986 GCA_050733555.1 Gemmatimonadaceae bacterium
CGCGGCCACAGCTTCACTTACCCCGTCGAAGCCAGTCGCCCCCGTAACGGATAATGTAGGTCGACAGGTGCTGACAGTCAATGAGGGTGACCTGAGATGATACTGCCAGCAGGAACCGCAAACGGAAATGCGACTAAGAGTTAGAATGCACAGCTTGCGTGATTTGTGAAACGCCTTGCGCCCCGCGCGCAGCATAGCCGTGCGTGATCCGCGAGGCCGCAAACGCGGCCCCGAAGCCGTTGTCGATGTTCACGACCGTCACGCCGGACGCACAGCTGTTCAGCATGGTGAGCAGCGCCGCGACGCCGCCAAAGCTTGCCCCGTATCCGACACTCGTTGGTACGGCGATCACCGGCACCGGCACGAGTCCGCCCACCACCGACGGCAGCGCGCCATCCATGCCGGCTACGACGATGATGACGGCGGCGCTCGCCAGTGCATCCGTGCGCGACAGGAGACGGTGAATGCCGGCGACTCCCACGTCCGTGAGACGCGCCACCGCATTGCCCAGCGCGTGCGCGGTCACCGCCGCTTCCTCGGCAACCGGGAGATCGCTCGTCCCCGCCGTCACGATGAGAATCTCTCCCTGCCCCGCACCGGGCGGTTCAGCGGGCGGGAGATAGGCAATCCGGCCGAGCTCATTCACCTCGATTCCCTGGAAGCAGGAACGGAGCGGGTCGCACAACTCCGCTGGCACGCGAGTGATCAGCACGCCGACGTCTGATGCGGCGAGGCGCCGGGCAATGGCGAGCACCTGATCGCCAGTCTTGCCCGCGGCGAAGATGACCTCCGGCACACCCTGCCGGAGGGCGCGGTGATGGTCAATGGTGGCGAACGGGAGTGACTCCGTATCCGGCAGCGACAGCCGCGCGAGCGCGTCCGTGACCGGGACTTCGCCGCTCGCGACCTGGCGCAACAGCGCCAGAACGCGCTCGCGCATCACGCCGCCACGTCCTGCGCCAGTTCGCTCACCTCGACGTCGGGTCGGATGTCCCCGCGGCGACGAGCATCCAGATACTCGCCAAAAATCGTCTCGACGGCACCGAGCGATTCCACGAGGTGCAGGGCGCGCCGCAACTCCGCCGATCCTGGCAGTCCCTTGACGTACCAGCCGAGATGCTTGCGGAACTCGATGGCCGCGCCGCGCGGATCGAGCTCGTACTGCTCGGCCATTTTCGCGTGCTCCACCGCGATCGCGAAACGCTCCTCGACGGGCGGTGTCATGGGGAGCGGCTGCCCATCGAGCAGTGCGCGCGCCTGCGTGAAAATCCACGGCTGTCCGAACGATCCGCGCGCGATCATCACTCCGGCACAGCGTGTGTGCTGCCACATGCGCAGCGCATCGTGTGGCGTTCTGATGTCGCCATTGCCGAGCACCGGAATGTCGAGCGCGGCGGTGACGGCGCCAATCTCGTCCCAGCGCGCTTCCCCGCTGTACATCTGGGCACGGGTGCGCGGGTGCAGCGTCAGCACGCGCGCGCCGGCATCCTGACACCGGAGCGCGATGGCGACCGGGTCGCGCATCTCCTCGTTCCACCCGCTGCGGATCTTGACCGTGACCGGCAGGTGTGTCGCGCGCGCGACGGCGTGAATGACGTCCGTCACGAGCGACAGATCCTTGAGACACCCGGAACCGCCGTTGCGCTTGACCACTTTCTTGACGGGGCAGCCGAAGTTGATGTCAATGAACTCCGGCGCGAACACGTCAGTCACGGCGCGCGCGGCCTCCCCCATGGCGACGGGATCGGCGCCAAAGATCTGCACGCCGATGGGACGCTCCTCCTCCGAAAAACGCAGCTTGGAAATCGTGGCGTCGTTCTCGCGACGAATGCCTTCGGCGCTCAGAAATTCGGTGACCACCACGTCGGCGGCGAAGCGGCGACAGATCCGCCGGAAGGGCGACTCTGAAACACCCGCCATGGGCGCGAGATAGAGTGGCACACGCGGCGCCAGCGGGAACGGAAAGCTCATCCGGTCAAGCTAACGGGAGCGCCAAGTCCATGCAACGCTGTCATTTGACACTCCACACCGGCGCCGATAGGTTTTAACGGCTGGGCAAGAATCGCGCTGCCAATCTCACGCATTCGACCATTCGAGGGACATAGATGGAACTACGCCAGTTCTTCACGGAAGATGCCATCAAGCTCGAGCTCGACGGAACCACGAAAGATGACATTCTCAAGGAGCTGATCGCGCTCCTCAAGCTCGATGACAAGTCCGACGGCATGCTCTACAAGATGCTCAAGCGCCGCGAGAATCTCGGGTCCACCGGCATTGGCCGCGGCATCGCCATTCCCCACTGCCGGTCCCTCGTCGTCAACAAGCTCCGTGTCGCCTTTGGGCGGAAGAAGGACGGCGTGGACTTCCGGGCGATCGATGAGAAGCCGGTCAACTTCTTTTTCCTCATCGTCGCGCCTCCGCTCGAAGTCTCCAACCAGTATCTGCCGGTGCTCGGCAAGATTGCCCAGTTCAGCAAGGAAGCCGATGTCCCGCAGCGCCTTCTCGCGCTCACCGAGCCGAAGCAGTTTCTCGGGTTGCTCGAGGAGAAGGGAGTCTGATGCTGCATCCCGAGCTGGAGCTGCTGCTGGAGATCCAGGATTTGCGGACGTTGCGGCGGGACATCTCCGGTGAGGAATACGCCGCGGCGGGTATCCCGGTGAGTGTGGACGCGGTGGCTGATCGGTTGTCGGAGCGCATCGCCGAGCGCGAGGCAGCGCTCTCGCCGCGCACGAAAGCGCGCTACGAACGGATCGCCAGGCGCCGCGACCGCGTCGTGGCGCCGGTACTTCATGGCGTGTGCTACGGCTGCTTCGTTCAGGTGCCAACGAGCACGGGCCGCGACAAGGAGCGGAACAGTGAACTCCGCGTGTGCGAGTCGTGTGGGCGGTTCATCTATTACACCGACTGATCCACCGCGCTGGTACATGCGGCATGCGCCGCCGCGCTGAGCGATGAGCGGCCTGCTGCCCCGTACGCAAGGCCAGCCGGCGGGGTACGATCTCACGTTGATCCGGCCGCTTCCCATCCGGGAGCTGGTCCGCATGGGAGATCGCAACGATGGCGGCTACGTCATCCCGCGTCGCTGTCTCGCGCTGACGACGACGCTGGTCAGCCTGGGCCTCGGCCACAACTGGTCGTTCGACGACGCATTTGCCGCGGCGAGCCACGCGTACGTCATCGGCGTGGACGGTACGGTGACGACGTGGAGCTTCGTGCGCCGCGCCCTGCAGAAATTTCGCCATGGTGTGGGCTACCTGTTCACGCTGCATCCGCGCACGGCTCGCGCACGCCTCGCGCGCGCGATGGACCTGGTGCGGTGGGCCCGGCGCTTCCACGCGGGAGCGGACGCGCACGGCCGGATCCTCAGACGCCTGGTATCGAACCGTGCGGGCGAGGAGTACATTGGCGTTGCCGACCTGCTCGGCGACCGCGATCAGCGGAACGGCTCGCTCTTCCTGAAGATGGACATCGAGGGGAGCGAGTACGACGTTCTCGCGGACATCGTCGAGCGCGCGGCGAGTTTCAACGGACTCGCGATTGAATTTCACGATCTGGATACGAAGGGCGACGCGTTCTCGGACGGCGTGCGCGCGTTGCGGAAGGAGTTCGTGATCGTGCACGCGCACGCCAACAACAACGTGGGCCTCGTTGGCGGCACCACTCTCCCGCGCACGCTGGAACTCACCTTCCTGAACCGTACGCTGCTCGATCAGGTGACGGTGCACTCCGCGATGCCCCGCTATCCGATTGCCGGGCTCGACGCGCCGAACAGCGCCAAACGACCCGAGCTCCCGCTCGATTTCTGGTAGCCCCGGCACCTGCACGCAGCAGGATGCGTCATCCGAGACCGGCTGCTCGCGAGATCAGCAGCAACCCTGTCCCCAGGGCGACGACGCCGATGGCTCGCGCGACGCGTGCACCGGCCGGTGCGACACGTTCGGCGATGACGGCTACCGTCACGACAGCCATCACGCGCAGATCCATGACGCCACTGACGAGGAGAATCGCCATCAGACCGGCGCAGCAATAGCCGCAGTGGAGGCCGAGGCGCAGACCATGACGCCACGCCGTGCCGGTGGCCGCCGGCAGGATACGTCCCCGTCCAGGCGCCTCGCGGCAACAGGCAAGGTGATGTGTCTTCCACGCGGTGAACTGGAGCGTGCCACCGATCATCACGACGACACCGGCCGCGATCGGCATGGCGCGCGCCAGCACCGGCTGCCGCGTCGCGACCGCCGCCAGCGTGGCGCCCAGCGGAAAGGCGGCCATTCCGAACACCGTCCACACGAGGAAGTACCCTGCGCCCACCAGCGCGGTCAGCCAACCCAGGCGCCTCGCACCGGTGCTGCGCACGGCCTGGCGATAGCGCCACAGCATTGGCACCAGAGGCGGCAGCATCATCGCCACCATCATCACGAGCCATGTGCCGAGGAACGACGCCGCAACGCCGGGCCACGTCTGTCCGGGCATCCGCATCCATGCCATTGAGATTGTCCAGCCGCCGGGCATGGACCTCCCTCCCATCGCCGACATGGACGCGCACCAGACGATCGTCACGGTCGCGCTGGCGGCGAAGAGCAGCGCCGAGCGGGCGAAGAAGGTTCGCTCGGAAATCCGCTCGGAAACCCGCTCGGAATGCATGCGTCGCGGTTCTGCGCTGCTCCGTTGCACTATCAGCATCCTTTGGCCTAAGGCTCAGCGCACGCCGTACTCGTCGTGGCGGCGCCACCAGATGCCCGTCTCGTTGCGCCCCTTGGGAGCGCGATCGAGCCAATGGTACATGCCCCACACGCCGTCCACGCCGCGCGAGTAGGTCGAATAGGTGTGGTAGACGGCTCCGTCCTCGAGCACGAAGGCACTCATGCCCGGCCTGTCCCGCGCGTAGGTGGCCGCATCGGTTCCACAGGTTGCCGCGAGATCCGCGACAGGTTGCGGAACAGGCACCACGTCCATCGCGTGGCCGCCGCGCTCGTAGTTGTACTCGAC
>JBOHTE010000082.1:0-6627 GCA_050733555.1 Gemmatimonadaceae bacterium
GCTCAAGCCCGAAGAGATTGACGAGGTCATTCTTGTCGGTGGTTCCACGCGCATGCCCAAGGTGCAGCAGGTCGTAAAGGACTTCTTCAAGAAGGAGCCGCACAAGGGCGTGAATCCGGACGAGGTCGTGGCCATCGGCGCCGCCATCCAGGGCGCGGTGCTCACGGGTGAACAGAAGGACGTGCTGCTGCTCGACGTGACTCCGCTGTCGCTTGGCATCGAGACGCTGGGCGGCGTGACCACGGTGCTCATTCCGCGGAACACGACGATCCCCACGAAGAAGTCGGAGATCTTCTCCACGGCGGATGACAACCAGACCACGGTGGAGATTCACGTGCTGCAGGGCGAGCGCGAGCTGGCCACGTACAACAAGACGATCGGCAAGTTCCAGCTCACCGGCATTCCGCCGGCACCGCGTGGCATGCCGCAAGTGGAGGTGACGTTCGACATTGACGCGAACGGCATTCTGCACGTGACCGCGAAGGACAAGGCCACGGGCAAGGAGCAGAAGATCCGCATCGAGGCATCGAGCGGACTCTCCGAGAACGAGATTTCGCGCATGGTGAAGGACGCGGAGTCGCACGCGGACGAGGACAAGCAGCGCCGCGAGGAGATCGATGCGCGCAACAAGCTGGACGGCCTCGCCTACCAGGTGGAGAAGGAGTCCAAGGAGTGGGGCGACAAGCTTCCGGCGGACATCAAAGCCAAGCTCGAGTCTGCGGTGGAGCGTTCGCGCAAGGCACTGCGCGGCGACGACATGAACGAGATCCGTTCCGCGCAGGAGGAACTGTCACACGCGTTCGGTGAGGCCGGCCAATCGTTCTACGCACAGCAGCAGGGTGCGGAGCAGACGGCCGGCCCCACGGGCGAAGCTGGCGCCGCCGCCGGCCAGCCCGGAAGCGCGCCCGGCGACAAGCCGGACGATGTCGTCGAAGCGGACTATGAAATCGTGGATGAGGATAAGAAGCGGTAGCTGGTTGCTGGTAGCTGGTGAGTGGCATGCTGAGGCTGTGTCGAAAAGCAACTTTTACAGGATTCGGCGGTACTCACTTACAGTTACAGTCACCAGCTACCGGCTTTCTACTACTGTCGTTAAACCAGCTACCAGCAGCACGCTACCAATAACCAGATCCAAATCATGCCTTCTCGAACATTTTCTCGTGCGCGACTGGGTGCGGTCGCGCTTGCGGCTTTCGTCGGCGGCGTCATCATCGCTGCGGGATTCAATCTCACACCGTTCGGGTACGCGCAGCAGCGCACCAACAGCAAGCCTCCGTCGCAGGTCGTTCAGCCGCTGGCGGACCTCAGTAACGGGTTCGTTTCCATCGCGCAGCACGTGACGCCGGCGGTGGTGCAGATCACCACCGAAACGGAAGCCAAACAGCCGCGCACGCAGGGTGGGCAGCAGCAGTACCCTCCCGGGATGGAGCAGTTCTTCCGCCAGTTCGAGCCCCAGCAGCAGGGACCGCAGGAAGGCATGGGTTCCGGATTCATCGTGTCGCCTGACGGCTACATTCTCACCAACAACCACGTGGTGCAGGGCGCCGACAAGGTGACCGTCACCATGCTCGACCGCCGCCAGTTCACCGCCAAGGTCATTGGGCGCGATCCGACCACCGACGTGGCTGTGATCAAGATCAACGGCAACGATTTCCCCACCGTGTCACTCGGCGATGACGCAGACGCCAAGGTGGGCGAATGGGTGCTCGCGATCGGCAACCCGCTGGGATTCGACTTCACCGTGACCGCCGGCATCGTGAGCGCCAAGGGTCGTGGCGGCCAGCTCACGCAGCTGTATTCCAGCAAGTACGCCATCGTCGACTACATCCAGACGGATGCCGCGATCAATCCCGGCAATTCGGGCGGGCCACTCGTCAACATCCGCGGCGAGGTCATCGGCATCAACAGCGCCATCGCGAGCCCAACGGGCTACTACGCGGGGTACGGCTTCGCGATCCCCATTTCGCTCGCGAAGAATGTAATGAACGACATCATCAAGTATGGTCACGTGCGCCAGCCGATTCTGGGCGTGGCCATTCAGAATGTCGATCCGGCAACGGCGAAAGCCGCGGGGCTGGACAGCATTCATGGTGCGCTGGTGGGCGGCGCCTCGTCGGGCACCGACAGTCCGGCGGCGCGTGCCGGCATCCAGCCGGGCGACGTGATCATCGCGCTCGATGGCAAGACGATTGACCGCACGGCGGAACTGCAGCGCATCATCCGGCAGCACCAGCCCGGCGATGCGGTGGACGTTACCGTCATGCGCTACGGCAAGAAGATGAACTTCAAGGTGAAGCTGGGAGAAGCGCCGAGCGACAGTGACGTAGCCAGCAATGATTCCGAGAATGCTGGGAGCCATCCGCAGCCCGCATCCTGGCAAAAGCTGGGCATTACGGTGAAACCGCTCAGCGGCGATCAGGTCGCGAGCCTCAACGCACCCGGTGTGCAGCGCGGCTTGCTCGTGACCGATGTGAGCGTGACCGGGGCGGCGTTCCAGAAGCTGGCGCCGAACCAGGACATTCTGGTCAAGGTGCTCAACCCGGCGAATCGCGCTCTGCGAACTGACGCCGACCTGAACGCCGCGCTGGCCCAGGTGGGCAAGGACCAGGTGATCAGTCTGCTCGTCTACAACACGCATCTCAAGGAGACGCGTGTCGTGAACCTCGCCACGGGCGACGGGGGCTGATCCTGACGGCAGATTGATGACGCGAGGAGCTCGTCCAATGCCCTGCGGCCCGGCGATGACTGTTGTCGCCGGGCCGCGGTGCATCGACCGGGTGCGTGGCACCAGGAATGAGGGCCCTCTGCTGATCTTCCTGGATGTGCGCGACCGATGCTCCTGGCCGGAGTCGGCACGGTCGAATGGAAATCACTCCCGCCATGGAGTCCGGATGGTTAACCAATAACCGTGAAGCGCATTAGCTTCAGGGCGGCGCGCTCGGGTGGTGGAACGGCAGACACGCGGCGCTTAGGACGCCGTGCCGAAAGGCGTGCGGGTTCGAGTCCCGCCCCGAGCATTCGTACCGCGGCGCGACACGACGGGATTCGCTGGCTTCGTGACGTGGACTCATTCCCCTACTGTCTCCACATGCAATCGCCTTCCCTCGCACTGGCGCTGGCCCTCGCCTGCGCCGCGCTCCCCCTCCCTGCGTCGCTGCGGGCGCAGCACGCGCCGGCATGGCCCGATCGGGTCGTGCCCCGCGACCTCCCGCTCGGACCGATGATCACGCGCGCCTATCGGGCCGGCACGCGCGACTCCACCGGATCGCCTGGCCGCACATACTGGCAGCAACGGGTGGACTACGCGATCAATGCGCGCCTCGACGTGGAGACGGCGAATCTCACCGGAAGCGAGACGATCACGCTGCACAACACCACGCCGGATACACTCAGGCAGATCGTCCTTCGTCTCTATCAGAACTACTTCCGCGCCGAATCGGATCGCAACGATTACGTCACCGACATCACGGACGGCATCCGCGTAAGCCGGCTCATCATCGATGGCGCGCCTGTCGCGCTCGATGACCCGAAGGCGTACCGCATAGACGGCACGATCGCCATTGTGCAGCTGGGGTCTCCCGTTCTGCCGGGCGCAACAGCCACGATCACGGCGGACTGGGAGTTCAAGGTCCCGAACGTGCCACCCGGCGAGCGCGGCGAGCGCATGGGCCGGTGGGGAACACGACTCTATCAGATCGCGCAGTGGTACCCGCAGATCGCCATGTACGATGACCTGCGCGGCTGGGATCACGACCAGTACCTCGGCACGGCGGAATTCTACAACCAGTACGGCAGCTTCGACGTCAGGCTCACGCTGCCGGCCGGATGGCTCGTGGGCGCGACGGGGACGTTGGCGAATCCCGAACAGGTGCTCTCGCGCACCACGCGAGCGCGGCTCTCACTCGCCATGACCGGTGATACCACGGTGCACGTCGTCACGGCGGCGGAACGGGGCGCCGGCAAGGCCACCGCGGCTGACTCGCTGCTCACGTGGCACTTCACTGCTCCGCTCGTGAACGACTTCGCCTTCGCGACATCCGCGGAATTCGTGTATGACGCCACGCGCGCCATGACGCCCAGGCCCACGCTGGTACAGGTGCTCTACCTGCCGGAACACGCCAGCTACGAGAAGAGCGCGCAGTACGCGAAGTTCGCGCTCGAGCACCACGCGCGATACGTCATGCCATACGACTTCCCTCAGGCCACCGTGGCCGATGGCCCTGAGACCGGGATGGAATATCCCATGATCGTTTTCTGCGGGCCTGGCTTCGGCGTCATCACGCACGAGTTGGGACACCAGTGGTTCCCCATGATGGTGGGGTCGAACGAGACGTGGTATGGCTGGATGGACGAAGGGTTCAACGATTTCATTGACGAAGCGGCGGGCGCGGAATTCACCGGACAGCCGGAAGACGCGATGCGCAACGGCGAGGGCTATCGTCGCGTGGCCGGTTCGGAACTGGAGCCCGCGATGATGTGGCCGTCCGATTTCGCCGGTCCGCTCTACACGCTGCAGACTTACGAGAAGGCACCGCTCGCGCTCCACGCACTCGGCGGCGTGGTCGGCGATTCGGCGGTTCGTCAGGCCTTCGCCGCATACGCCCAGGCGTGGCGCTACAGGCACCCATCGCCCTGGGACTTCTTCATGTTCATGAATCACGCGCTGGGACAGCGCCTGGATTGGTTCTGGAATGCGTGGTGGTTCACGACGCAGACGTTCGACCAGGCCATCACCACGGTGAGCGCCCCGGCCGCCGGTGCGGTCCGCGTGACGGTGGCCGCCAGGGGCAGCATGACCATGCCCATTATCGCGCGCGTTGACTATGCGGAAGGCAGCGCCGAGACCATTACGCGTCCCGCTTCGGTCTGGTTCAGCGGCAACCGCACGGCCACCTTTTCCGTGACGACCCACGGCCGGCGGGTCGCACGCGTCACACTCGACCCGGACAATCGCTTTCAGGATGTGGATCGGAGCAACAATGTGTGGCAGGCAAAGGGTTCGGCAGCCGGGGCATCGGGGGGTGCGCGGAACTGACTCGCGCGCGCCCGCTCATTATCTTTCCGTCCATGAACATCGACATCAAGCCGAAGAAGAGCGAGGGGCTGGAGCGCCTGCTGGAAGTGTCGGTTCCGGCAGACGAAGTGCGGAACGCCGAGGAACGCGCCGCGCGTCGCTACGCCACGCAGGTCCGCCTCCGGGGGTTTCGCCCTGGCAAGGCACCGGCCGCCATGGTGCGCCGGAAGTTCGGCGATGCCATTCACCAGGAAGCCATCGAGTCGCTCGTGCAGGATGCGTTCAAGGAAGTGCTCGAACGCGAGAAGCTCGAGCTGGCCACCCAGCCGCACGTGCACGACGTGAAGGCGGATGAGGGGCAACCGCTCACCTTCGAGCTGCATCTCGAGGTGCGGCCCACCATCGAGCTGCCGCGTACGCAGGGCTTCCGCGTCACCCGCACCGTGCGCCCGGTGGGCGACGAGCATGTGCGCGTGCAGCTCGATGCGATGCGGGAGGAGCGGGCGACGTGGACCCCCGTGGACGAGCGCCCCATGTCCGGTGACATGGTGACCGTGCATCTCGCCACGACGGCTGATGGCGACGCCATGGCCGAACCGCAGGAATACCGCCTGGTACTGGGCGAGGGGCAGGCGCTGCCGGCCGTGGAGGAAGTCATCATGGAGACCGCGCCGGGCGCCACGACGGAGCGCCCGGTGAAGTGGCCGGAGGACTTTCCGGACGAGGCGCAACGCGGCAGGACGAAGCGCGTGCAGGTGACGCTCGATGATGTCAAGCGGAAGGCGCTGCCGCCGCTGGACGATTCCTTCGCGCACGAGGCAGGCGACTTCGATTCGCTGGATGCGCTCCGGAAGACCGTGCACGGCGACCTCGTGAAGCTGGCCGAGCGCGAGGCTGATACCGATGTCCGGCAGAAGCTCATTGACGAACTCATCGCCGCCAATCCGTTCGACGTGCCGCCGAGCTGGGTTACGCAACTGGTGAGCGCCTACGCCGAGGCGTACAAGGTGCCGGAGGATGGAAGGGAAAAGTTCACGCACGATTTCCAGCCGCTTGCCGAGCGACAGGTGCGGCGCGATCTGATCATTTCGACGCTTGCCAAGCGCGAGGGGTTGAGCGCGTCCGAAGCGGACATTGACGGGCGCGTCGCCGAGCTGGCCGAAAAAGGAAAGGCCCATGTCGGTCAGCTCTACGCATCGCTCCAGAAATCGGGTCGGCTTGCCGAGTTGGAGCAAAGCCTGACGGAGGAGAAGGTGATGAAGTGGTTGATGGAGAGAAACACCGTTGAATAGCCGGCGGCGCTTCGCGGTCGGCTTCGTGCGTTCACTTCCCTGCGACTGACTGACACAACCATGCCCATGTCCACGATCTACCCACCCTACGTCATCGAGCGGTCGCCGCGCGGCGAGCGGACGTATGACATCTTCTCGCGCCTGCTGATGGACCGGATTGTGTTCCTCGGCACGCCCATCAACGACGACGTCGCGAACATCGTGATTGCCCAGCTCCTCTTTCTGGACGCGGACAATCCGGAGCGCGACATCAACATCTACGTCAACTCGCCGGGCGGCAGCGTGTCGGCCGGCATGGCGATCTACGACACGATGCAGTTT
>JBOHTE010000083.1:0-2599 GCA_050733555.1 Gemmatimonadaceae bacterium
CGCTTCCCGCAGGGCGCTCCCGTGAGGGAGCCGCCCGCTTCCCGCAGGTCGCCAGAGGCGACCGCTTCCCGCAGTCGCGCTTCGCGCGACGCTTCCCGGGCGGCGCAGCGACGCGCAGCGGAGCGCGCCGGCCTACCGCGCCAGCCAGTACGAGAACTTCACCAGGAAGATGTCGTTCGACCGCTGGCCGAAGAGATTGCCCAGGTCACCGCCGAATGATTGCGCGCCCTCGAACACCATGGACGCGTCCCGACCCTGGCTCCAGACGAGGAACAGCGTCGAACCCGCGCGATACTCCCAGCGGAACACCACGTTCGAGCGGAACTGCTGGAAATTGAAGCCGCCCGCATGGTTCGCCACGGCCGTGTCGCCATACGGCTGGTAGCGATCCGCATACGACACTGCCCTCGGCGCATCCAGTTCGCGCACGGCGCTGTACGTCCCCTTGGAAATGAATGGGGACGCATACACCTGCAGCGACATGTCCGGCGTGAACGTGTAGCCCAGTCGCCAGGTGAGCCCCAGCGTCTTCTGCTCGAGGTGCGCGAAGGTGTAGTGCGGCGCCGCCGTGGAGTCCGTGAAGGTGCCGAAGTACTGCGTGTCGTTGCGATTGCGCGCGTAGTTCGCGCTGAGCGAGGTCGTGAAGCGTGTGGAGACCTTGAGATCCAGCTCCGGTGACACGTTGATGGACTCCGAGCGGCCTCCGTCGCCGCGCCAGTAGTTCACCGAGAAGTAGGGCACCAGCGCGTTCCGGTTGTCCCCTTCGATGCTGATCCACGGTGCGAGATACGGATCCTGCCGGATGGCGGGCCCGCCCCGCGCACAGCGATCGCAGAACGTCGTGCCCATCTGTCCCACTGTGCCGCCCATGTGCAGCCACCAGCGATCGTTGAATTGCGTGTGCACGTTGGTGTTGAAGGCGCGTTCGGTAGGCAGTCCCGCGACGCTCCAGTACTGCCAGTAGTTGAAGTTCCAGCGGAGCTGTTGCCAGAACCGGTTGGGCGTGCGGAATGCGAGCGCGGCCCACGTCATCCACTCCTGCTGGTCGGCCTGAAGCAGGAACCCAATGTCGTTGATCTCGAATCCGGGCGTCCGTCGCTCGTACGCGGTCTCGAACTGCAGCAGCTTGCCACCCACCTTCGCGACGCGCAGCTCGAGCGAGTTGCCCGAGAGCGAGGCCCGCGTCGAGTCGAACGTGAGCGGACCATCGGGCCGCTGATACAGGTGCACCGGGTCACGCTGCGTGCGCGCGATCGCGGACGCGCTGCCCGCCACGCGGCTCACGTCGAACGAACCGGACAGCTCGAAGTCGCCGTGAAAGCGTCGCCGCGCATCGACACCGCCACTGTACGCGCTCGATCGCAGGTACGGATCGCTCGAAACATCCATCGAGCGATTCACCGCTGTGAGAATGAAGCCGACGTTCCCGTTGCCACCCGCGAAGTCCTGATTCGCGCGAACCACGCCATAGTTGGCCGACGGTTCGAGGGTGGTGCCCCCGGGACCGGCGACGTGATCGGTCACCGCATCGAGCGCGCCAATGGCGAATCCATTGGGCAGGCGCCCGGTGAGCTTGGCGGCGCCGAGTATCCGGCTCGACGCGGGCGCCGATGCATTGCCGTAGATGCCGGCCAGCTCCGGTGCGCGCCCGATGCGCCGCGAGTAGAAGAGCCCTTCGCCCGTGTTGCAGTCCAGCACGACCACGCAATTCACGTTGAAGGTGAACAGCCCCTTGCCCTCCACGAAGAACGGCCGGCGCTCGGTGAAGAACGTCTCGAACGCGCTCAGGTTGAGCTGGGAAGGATCGGCCTCGACCTGACCAAAGTCGGGGTTGACCGTTGCGTTGAGGAGCAGCTTGGAGGAGAGCTGGTACTTGAGGTCGCCGCCCACGGTGAACTGCTGATCCCGTGTGTAGCCCGACGACCTCGGCTGCTGCACGTTCTTCGTGACCACGTATGGCGTGATCTCCGCATCACCCGGCCGCGCGAGACTGTCGAGCCCCGTGAGATCACCGAACTGCGACACCAGCCCCGAGCGCGACATGCGGTAGAGCGGCCAGGTGATCGTTTCCGTGTGACGCTGGATCACGCGCCAGATGAGGATGCCGAACGTGCCGTTGTTCCGGGCGGTGTAGTGCAGCTGCGAGAGGGGAATGCGGTACTCGGCCGTCCAGCCGAGTGAATCGGTGCGTGTCGCGACATCCCAGATGGCGTCCCAGGCGACGTCCTCGGTGCCGTCATTGTAGATGGCGTAGTCGGACTTGACGCCGGCCGGGTTCACCGAGAATTCGTAGCCGGTGCGACGATCGTGATACGAGTCGAGGAGAATCGTGACGTGGTCGGACGCCGTCTGATCATCGCGGCGCGACAGCAGGCTCACGATGCTGTCTGGATGTGCGTCGAAGGAACGGACGAATACGTAGAGGTAGTGCGTGTCGTATGCGACGCGTGCCTCTGTACGTTCGCTGGGTTTCGCGCCCTCCGTGGGCTGCGCCTGGAGAAAGTCGCTGATGACGGGCGTGTTGCGCCAGACCGGATCGTCCTCGCGACCGTCAATGACCGGCGGCGTGGCCGCCCGCGTCGCGCGTACGGTCATGCTG
>JBOHTE010000084.1:0-1448 GCA_050733555.1 Gemmatimonadaceae bacterium
GGTCCGACGTGCGCATAGCCGTCTTTGGGCGCGAGGGCCGTAAAGATCGGCTCGCAGACCTTGATGGCCGCGTCGCTGCCGCCGACCATGAGACAATAGCCGTTCTCGAGTCCCCAGATGCCGCCGCTCGTGCCGGCATCGACGAAGGCGATGCCTTGCGATGCCAGGGCGGCTCCGCGCCGCATGGTGTCGTGGAAGTTGGAGTTCCCGCCATCGATGATGATGTCGCCGCGCGCCAGTGCGGGTGTCAGGGCGCCGATCGTGTCATCCACCGGTTTGCCGGACGGCACCATGAGCCACACCACACGCGGTGCCGTGAGTTTGGCGCACACCTCCGCGAGACTGCCGGCCGGCGTCGCCCCTTCGCCGGCCAGCTCGCGCACCGCGTCCGGGCTCCGGTCGTATGCCACCACTTCATGCTTCGCGCGCATGAGACGCCGCGTCATGTTGCCGCCCATCCGGCCCAGCCCGATCATTCCCAGTTGCATGGTGTGGAACTCCCTGATCAGTAGGTGACGCCGCAGGCGTCCAGCTCGTGCCGCAGCTCCGGCACACCGGTGAAGTGGATGACGTGCATTCCGAGAGCGCGCGCGGGCACGAGGTTGTTCACGCGGTCATCGATGAAGATCGAGGACGCCGGGTCGGCCTGCGACATGGCGATCGCCAGCGCGTAGGCGCGGTGCGATGGCTTCATGACGCCCGTCCAACAGGATGTGAAGAACGCCTGAAAGATAGACATGAGCCCGAAGCTGCGCACACGATGCAGATTCAGCATCTCCGACTCGTTGTTGAGCGCCATCATCCGGTAGCGTCCGCTCGCGCCCAGCGTCCGCGCGAGTTCGATCGCGGCCTGGTTGGGCTCGCTTTGCGCCTTCATGAACGCGATGAACTCGGCCGGGGTGAAATCGC
Organism: Gemmatimonadaceae bacterium; assembly: GCA_050733555.1. GTDB lineage: Bacteria > Gemmatimonadota > Gemmatimonadetes > Gemmatimonadales > Gemmatimonadaceae > JADGGM01. The sequence continues at coordinate 910 of JBOHTE010000084.1, forward strand.
GGGGATCGTCGAAGACGGTGTGTTCCAGGTACTCGTCGACGGTCATCCCGCCCATTTCCCAGGTGCCCACGACTTCGCGATGCCGCCGGTCGAAATCCTCGGCGTCGAGTCCGAATCGCGTGACGGCCGCCGCGCGCTCATGGCCGTCCCAGCCATTGGTGCCGAGTACGCCTCCAATGTCAAAGAACAGGTGCGTGATCGGCATTACGCCGCGGCAAGCGTCTGCCGCTTGCGCTTGAGTGTCTCGAGCAGCGTCTCGTACGACTTCGCGAACTTCTCGATCCCCTCCGCTTCCAGCGTCCGCGTCACATCCGCGAAGTCAATGCCGCTCTTGACGAGCGCCTGCATGACGTGTGCGGCAGCGCCGGGGTCTCCCGGGAGCGTGCGCGTCACGGCACCGTGATCCTCGAAGCGCGCCAGCGTTTCCGGCGGAACGGTCGTGATCGTATCCGCTCCAATGAGCGCGTCGACGTACTTCACGTCGCTGTACGCCTTGTCCTTCGTGCTGGTGCTGGCCCAGAGCGGGCGCTGCATGCGCG
>JBOHTE010000085.1:0-5517 GCA_050733555.1 Gemmatimonadaceae bacterium
CCCGACAATGGCGATCTCGCGTGGAGCCCGGACAGCAAGCGCATCGCCTATCTGCGCGGGAGCGAGCCGCGCTTCTCGGCGTACAGCCAGGACCGCGTGGCGGTCGTCTCGGTGGATGGCGGCGAGCCCCGCATCCTCACCGCGGCGCTCGATCGTCCGCTGCAGTCGCTGCACTGGAGCAGCGATGGCGCGTCCATCCTCGGCATCGTGGAGGATGACCGCTCGCGCTACCTGGCGCGCGTCAATCCGAACGATGGCGCGGTGCAGCACGTGGTGGATGGCCAGCGCGTCGTCAGCGCATTCTCACAGAGCGCCAACGGCGAGCTGGCGCTGCTGGTGAGCACGCCCACCGAACCGCCCGAGGTGTACGCGGCGCAGGGCGACACGCTGCGCCGGCTCAGTCACCAGAACGATGCCTGGCTGAGTGGCGTGCAGCTTGCGTCCACGGAGGGAATCACCGCGAAGGGGAAGGACGGCACCGAGGTCAATGGGCTGCTCGTGAAGCCGCTCGGATTCGCGGCGGGCCGCCGCTATCCGGCGCTGCTGCGCATTCACGGCGGACCGAATTCGCAGGACCAGTATGACTTCCATTTCGAGCGCCAGTTGTTCGCCGCCAACGGCTACGTGGTGTTCACCGCGAACTATCGCGGCAGCGCCGGGCGCGGCGAGGCGTACGGCACGAGCATCTTCGCCGACTGGGGCGACAAGGAAGTGAAGGACCTGCTGGCCATGACCGATCACGTGGCCAGCATGGACATCGTGGATCCCACCCGGCTCGGCATTGGCGGGTGGAGCTACGGCGGCATTCTCACCGACTACACCATCGCGTCGGACAATCGCTTCAAGGTCGCCATTGCGGGTGCGGGGAGCGCGCTGCAGCTCTCCATGTACGGCAGCGACGAGTACATCGTGCAATACGAGGAGGAGCTGGGCGTGCCCTGGAAGCACCAGGACGCCTGGCTCAAGGTGTCGTATCCGTTCTTTCACGCCGACCGCATTCACACGCCCACGCTCTTCCTGGGCGGAACGAGCGACTTCAACGTGCCGGTAATCGGCGGCGAGCAAATGTATCAGGCGCTGCGCAGTCTGGGGGTGGACACGAAACTGATCGTCTATCCCGGACAGCATCACGGCATTGGCCGGCCGAGCTTCAAGGTGGACCGGCTGAAGCGGTACGTCGCGTGGTACGATCGCTATCTCAAGCCACAGACGAACGCGGCGACGACTGCGCGGTGATGCGGCGCTGGAACTGGCCGGCGGCCACGCTGCTCATGGTGCCGGGGCTCACCGCATCACTGTCGGCACTGGTATTGGTACCGGGCTTCGCCGCATCACTGTCGGCACTTGTGCTGGTGCCGGGCCTCGCCGCGTCACTGTCGGCGCAGCAGCCGGCCGACACGGCGCAGCGGGACACGGGGCAGCTCGCACGGTCCCGCATCGCCGGGATCGTCATCCAACCAGTACCGGTCTTCGATTCCGTCGAGGCCAGGCGATTCTGGGGCTACCGCGTGCTGAACGCGCTGCACGTGGTCACGCGGCCGTGGGTGATTCGCGAGGAGCTGCTCTTCCACACCGGGGAGGTGTACGACAGCGCGCGCGTCTATGAGACCGCGCGCAACCTGCGCGCGCTCGGCGTGTTCCGCAGTGTCCGCATCGACAGCGTGTCCACCGATTCCGGAATCGTGATGCGCGTGTCCACCCAGGATGGATGGACGACGAATCTGGAGCTGGACCTGCGGAGCAGCGGCAGCCAGTTGCTGGTCACCGCCGGCGCGCTCGAGCGCAACCTCGCGGGGACGAACACCAGGGCGCAGGTGCTCTACCAGCAGAATCCGGATCGTTCGCTGGTGTTCCTGAGTCTGCTGCGACCGCGACTCATCGCGCGCCGGATCGGCGTGGGCGGCACGTACGAGACCCGCAGCGATGGTGAAGCCGCAACGGGGCTCCTGGACTATCCCTTCTTCTCGCTCACCTCGCACGGCGGCGGTTCGCTCGGCGCGGAGTACCTGAACGGGCGCGTGCTGCAATTCGTCGGCGGCAACACGACGGCCGCGGATTCCCTGCGCCGGAACTATGAAATCGCGCGCGCCTCCTACGGGCTCGCGCTGCGCTCGAGTCACAGCGGCTACGTGCGTGCCGGATTCTACGCGCAACTGCGCCGCGAGGACTATCTGCCGGGCGCCGCGACGGGGCCGTTCACGCGCACGATTTCCGCGGCGGTGGGGCCGTGGGTGGAGGCGCGACACGTGGACTTCCTCACGGTGCGCGGCTATCAGACCGTTGGTCGTGATGAGGACATTGACCTGGGCGTCGGCGCGCGCGCGCAACTGCTGGCGGCGCCGCATGGCTGGGGCTACGACCGCGGCGGCGCGGGCCCCGCTCTTACGCTTTCGCTGGGGCACCGCGTGCCGAACGGATTCGTCCTGCTCAACGGGCAGGCGGACGGGCTCGTGAACGGCGCCGGGCTGGACTCCGGAAGCGTGACGGGATCCGCGACCATGGCGCTCCTGGGCGGCGAGCGACTGCTCGGCGTGCTCAATGTCTCTGGCGGCGCGCAGCGGAACGGCTATCCCGGCGAGGAGTTCGACTTCGGGCTCGGGTTCGGCCCGCGCGCCTTTCCGGCGCACTCCTTCACGGGGAACCGCTATTTCCTCATGAGCGCCGAGGGCCGCTGGATACCCTTTCCGTCAGTGCTGAATCTCGTGGCGGTGGGAGGCGCCGTGTTCGTGGATCACGCGGGAGCGTGGTACGCAGGCTCGCCGCGCCGCACCGGGAGCGATGTCGGATTCGGGTTGCGCCTGGCGCCGCTCAGAACAGGGAGTCTGATCATGGCGCGTCTCGACCTGGCGTACCGGTTCCGCAATGATGCCCAGCGCGGCGGCATCGTCTTCGTGGTGGGTGAGGGATTCGCCTTCCAGAGGTTCTAATTCAGGATCAATGGGGTCAGGGATCAATGGGGTCAGGATCGATGGGGTCAGAGTCGATTGAAGTGCTGACGGGAATCGGCAATCGGGAATGGGAAATCGTGGAAATGGGGAATGGGGAGGCCGATTCCCTGCTTTTGATGAAATCGGGGTGGGGCGGCGGGGGGCGGATTGCCTCCCCGATTCCCAATTCCCGTTTGCCCATTCCCAAGGGAAGAGTGGTGGGGACCGGAACATTGCTCGCTACGCGAGCTCGCTCCCAAATAGCAAATGCACGACCTCCCGCGCGTGGTCTTCCGCAAACACGTACACGTGATCGCCCGGCTGCAGCACCGTGTCTCCGCGGGGGGCGATGAGTTCGCGGCCGTGTTCGATGAGCAGCACCGACGCACCCTGCGGAAAGGGGAGATCTGCCAGCGGCACGCCCGCCACGGCCAGCGCTTCATCGATGTAGAATGACATCAGCTCGCCGCCGAGCGGCTGGAGCGATTCGATCTCCAGTACGGCGGGCGGCTTGGGCGCCACGCGCGCTTCGAGTCCCAGGCGGCGCGTGACCCATGGTACGGTGGCGCCCGGGAGGAAGGCATTCAGCACGACGATGAAGAACACCACGTCGAAGATGCGCTTCGCACCGGGTGCGTCGATGAGCACCGGGAATGTCGCGAGGATGATGGGGACGGCGCCGCGCAGGCCGACCCAGCCAATGTAGGCCACCTCGCGGCGCGGGAACCGGAAGGGCACGAGACAGAGTGCGACGACGATCGGGCGCGCGATGAACGCCAGAAAAAGACCGAGGGCGAGTCCCGGGACGGCGACGTCGATGAGACGCGATGGGAAGGAGAGAATGCCGAACATCAGGAACATCGCCACCTGGCTGAGCCACGCCAGTGCGTCGTGCACGCGGGCCAGGCCGGCGCGGTACGGCAGCGGACTGTTGCCCAGCATCAACGCGACGATGTACACCGCGAGAAAACCGCTCCCGCTGGCGAGCGTCGGCAGCGCGAACGCCAGCAGCGCCACCGCGATGGTGAGCACCGGATAGAAGCCGCTCGCCGGTAAACGCACGCGCGCGATGAGCCAGCGCGCGGCCGCGCCAATCACGTAGCCGAGCACCCCACCCATCACCATCTGCACGATGACATCGAGCACGATGGACCACGCGGAGAGCGACCCCGGCCGCGTGAGGCCGTGGGCGAGCGACATTGACAGGATCACCGCCATCGGGTCATTCACGCCCGACTCCACCTCGAGCGTCGTGCCGACGCGGCGCTTGAGATTCACACCGCTGCCGCGCAGCACGGCGAAGACCGCGGCGGCATCGGTGGACGACACGACCGCGCCAAGCAGCAGCGCCGCGGGCCAGTCGAATCCGAGCAGGTGCGCGGCGAGGCCGGTGAAGGCGGCTGTGCCGATGACGCCGGCACTCGCGAGCACGCCGGCGGGACGGATCACATCGCGGACGGCGGAGAGCGGCGTGTTCAGTCCGCCATCAAAGAGAATCAGGACCAATGCGGCGGTGCCCAGGCGGAACGCAAAGCCGTAATTCTCGAACGCGATCCCGCCAATGCCTTCGGAGCCCGCGAGCATGCCGATCACCAGAAACAGCAGTGCCACGGGCAGCGAGAACCGCTCGGTGGTGCGGCTGAACAGCACGCTCACCGCGAGCAGGATGCCGACGGTGGCGAGAAAGACCGCGGTCGCAAGCGGCTCGGTGACAGGCATGTGCCGCGACGCTCAGCCGCTGGAGTCCAGGGCGCCGCCTTCCTTCATCCAGTGCTGCGCGATCGCCGAATTCCCCGCGGCGGTGGGATGCACTCCATCGGCGGCCCAGTAGGCGGGATCGGCGTGTTTCGAGAGCTCGTCGAACATGCGCTGGAGCGCAATGAACCGCGCCTTCGCGCCATGCGCCACACGCGCCGCCACGGCACGCCGCTCGTCGAACTCGGGGAACCAGCGCGCATTCACGTGGCCCGTGCGCAACACGAAGGGCTCGAGCACGATGAGCGTCACGTGCGGCAACGCAGCGCGCGTCGACGCCAGCAGCGCGCTGAAGTCCCGCTCGTAGTCGCTGACCGTTCCGCTGAAGGTTCCGTCCAGCTTGTGCCAGAGATCATTGACGCCAATGAGAATGCTGAGGACGTCGGGCTTGATCGCCAGCGTGTCGGTCTCCCAGCGCGCGCGCAGATCCGGCACCGTGTTCCCGCTCACGCCGCGATTGATGAAGCGCAATTGCCGTTCCGGATGTGCGGCCAGCATGGCGCCGGCGATGTAGAGCGGATAGAACGACCCGAGCCCCGCGGTGACGTTCGGGCCCACGACCTTGCGATCACGGCCTCCATCCGTGATCGAGTCGCCCTGGAACAGAATCGTGAGCGGCTGCGCATCGGGCGCAACGCCCGTGCGCTCCTGATGCGCGGCGGGAAATGGCAGCACACTCAGAGCCACGGCGCTTCCGGATGCCGCGAGAAAGTCGCGGCGGCTGAGGGGGGGCATTGTGGTTGCTGGTTGCTGGTTTAACGGCAGTCGCTGGTAGCTGGTAGCTGGGTTAACAACAGTCGCTGGTTGCTGGTCGCTGGTTGCTGGTCGCTGGTTG
>JBOHTE010000086.1:0-9605 GCA_050733555.1 Gemmatimonadaceae bacterium
TTGAAATCAGCAATGGGCGGCACCATCGCGTCCTGCATGACATGGCGATGGGAGCGGTAGGAGGAATCGTAGTGGGCGGAATTGTTGCTGCAGCGACGTATCGGAAGCCAAACTGCCCTTCGAATCCGAGCGATAACTGGGACTTCTGCGGGCTGTTTGACTCCGGTGTCGGAGGTGACGCGAAAATCGGTTCGATTCTCGGCGCAGGCGGCGGCGCGCTGGTGGGCGCCGTCGTGGGGCTCGTCACCCGCTCCGAACGGTGGCGGGCCGTCTCGCTGGATTCCCATCGACTTCAGGCGATCATCGCCCCAGCTCCCGGCGGGATCGCCATGGGAGTGCGACTGGCGATGTGAACACGATTGCTTCAGGGTGCTCCAGTGGGTGAGCGGAGAGCGGGAAGGGACCGAACCAGACCCTGCGTGAGCACGGGTCTGGTCCGAAGTCTCATTCCGGACCCTGGCGACTAGGACGGCCGCACGCTGCGCACTAAATTCAGGATTCCGCCCGCCAAGGGATGGGCAGCGTGGCGACCGATTTGCGCGAACAGCTCCAGGGCACTCTCGGTGCCGCCTATGTGCTCGAGCGCGAACTCGGGGGCGGCGGGATGTCGCGCGTCTTCCTCGCGCAGGACCGATCGCTCGAGCGGCTGATTGTCGTCAAGGTGCTGCTGCCCGAGCTCGCCGCCGGCATGAGTGTGGACCGTTTCCGTCGCGAGATCCTGCTCTCGGCGAAGCTCCAGCACCCGCACATCGTGCCGGTTCACGCAGCGGGTGAGTCGCACGGTCTGCCGTACTTCACCATGCCGTACGTGGATGGCGAGTCGCTGCGCGGGCGCATCGCGCGCGATGGTGAGCTCCCGGTGTCGGACGCGGTGCGGATTCTCCGCGACGTCGCATCGGCGCTCAACTACGCGCACTCGCGCGGTGTCGTGCACCGCGACATCAAGCCGGACAACGTGCTGCTGTCCAGTGGCGTGGCCATGGTGACGGATTTTGGCGTGGCCAAGGCGCTCACCGTGTCCGCGTCCACGACGCACGTGGGAAGCTCCTCCAGTTCGAGCACGTCCACCGGACTGGCACTCGGCACGCCGACCTACATGGCGCCGGAGCAGGCGACAGCCGATCCGTCAATGGATCACCGCGTGGACCTCTACGCATTTGGCATCCTGGCGTACGAGATGCTCACCGGGCAGCCACCGTTCACCAACCGGTCGCCGCAGGCCGTTCTCGCGGCGCACGTGACGGAGGAGCCGGAGCCGGTGGAGCGCCGGCGCCCCAGCGTCCCGCCGCCGCTCTGCGCACTGATCGCACGGTGTCTGGAGAAGCACCCGGCGGACCGGCCGCAGTCTGCCGGTGAAATCATGCAGGCGCTCGACGCCATGGCCACTCCCAGCGGTGGGATGTCGCCCACAGGGACGGTTCGCGTTGCGCGGCGCGGAACGCCGCGATCAGGCACCTCGCCCGCGCACCGTACGGCGCGCTACGTGATGCTGTCGGCGGGCGTCATCGTCGTGACCGCGATGTTCGTGCTCCGTATGCGGTCACCATCCATTTTGCACGGCCTCTTTCCGGGGAAGGACGATGGCCCGACCAACGCGGTGGCGCTGGTGCGGGACTCGGTAGCGGACCGGCCGGCGCGTGACAGCGCCACCAGCGTACACCCGGATTCCGGGCAGGCCCCTGCGCGTACCGACCGGACGGCTGTCCGTGCACCGCGGGGCAGCGCTACAACAGTTAAGCCGCGCCGCGCGCAACCACCGACACTCGCCGCGGCGGACTCGGCGCCCGCCCACGTATCGGACTCGCTGCCGACCACGGTCGAGCGCACCGGCGCCGGGGCCGTGCCGGCGGCGAAGTTCCCCACGCTCGACCCGGCGACACCCACACGCGTTCCACCACGGAGTGTTGCGAGCGAATCGCTGCGCGCAGCGCCACCCGCCGTCACTCCATCACCCGCTCCCCCGCGCGATGCGCGGCAGGATATCAGTGCCCTCGTCGCCAGTTATGCCGCCGCCATCGAGAAGCGCGACATCGCGGCCATCCGCCGCGTGTATCCCGGCCTCACGCCATCGCAGCAGCAGGACTGGTCCCGATTCTTCGAGACCGTGCAGGGCGTCGTGGTCACGCTGCACGTTGCGAAGCTCGATGTGGCCGACAGCACGGCCGACGCGCAGCTCATCGGGGATTACCTCTACGACAACATGAGCACACACCGCAGCGTGCGTCAGGCGGTCACGTTTCACGCGACGATGCGACGGAGTGCGGGCCTCTGGACGATGGTCACGATCCGCTGACATGAGCGGCGTCACGCGACGTCGGCACGGCGTGTCAGAAGTTGTATTCCAGCCCCAGCGTCCAGATGACGTTCGGCCGCAGGCCCCCGCGATTGAGGGGCCAGCCGCCGTTCGCCACGACGGTGACTGCTTCCTTCGTGAGGAGCTTCACTCCCACCGTGCCAGTCACGATGTCGTCGCGAATGTCGGGAATGTCCGCCGGATGAATGACGCGCCGATACGGCGATTCGATCACCACGTCGCCCGGTACGGTGAGATGGCTCGTGCCAACCTGCAATTCCGACACGAGGTCCACGCTGAGCGTCGCCCATGGCGCCAGCAGATGGTCGAAGCCCGCGGTCGCCAGCACCATGTCGTTCGTCAGCGCGCGCCGCTGATAGAGGTAGCCCAGATTGACGTGCGGGGAGAACGCGCCGAACCGCGCGGAGAGCACCGCGAGACCGCGCGCGGCGAAGGCGCCCGCACCGAGCAGATCCTCTTCGCTGCCAGTGGGGAAGCGCCCCTCCGCGTAGAGCGCCACGGACAGCGGGTCGGCGTCGTGCACGTCGATCTTGATGCGGGCCGCGACGTCGCCCACGCCCGTCGCTGATCCGCTCACGTCACGCGATGCCTGCAGCACGGGATTCTCCTGCGTACCGGCGAAGTAGTGCACCGCCGGCGGCCCGCCGAACGGGACGATCTGCGCGAAGCTGTGACCGATGAGCGTCGTCCTGACGAGGGGCAGCACGACACCGAAGTCAATGTGGTCCGTGAGTCCGTACGTGAACTGGAACGACGTGACACTCGTCGTCACATCGAGCATCAGATTGAAGTCGATCGTCTCGTTCTCGAGCGTCGGCACGCCCATGAGCGAGCAGTCTCCATGCGATATGGAATCACACCCCGGGAAGTCCACGTTTTCGTGGGTGAACACGAGGTGCAGATTGCTCAGGTCCGCGCCGCGGAGCGAGGTGAAGTGCATGCTGGTATGGCTGACACCAGCGAACAGGCGTCCACGCCCGAGCGTCTGTGCGCGCTCCGCGAAAATGGGACCCGCGGACACGGAGGTCCGCACCGGTGTGCCCCCTTCGAAGCGGAAGGTGGCGCCGCCGCTCGCGGCACCCAGGGGGATGTTCGCCACATTGTTGCTCACGGAGTTCGTCAGAAAATCAATGATCGTCCCGTTCGCGCCATTCGCCGACGGCACGAAGTGATTGCCATGCAGCCGGATCGCATCGGGGTTGTTCGGATCAGCCGTGCCGCCCAGGAAGAGGGGTTCCTGCCCGGGCGTGAAAATGAAGAGCTGCGACAGCGTACCGATGAGGCCTTGCGCCCGCAGGGGAGCGCAAGTCAGGATGAGCAGCGGGACACTCCAGAACGGTGTGCGCATTCTTCCTCCCACGGTTGGGATCGTGTCGGTGGGCCACAATGATAGAAGAACCGCCGCGTCGCGCAACACCCGTGGTTCGGGCTCTTGCGTTTGCCGCGCGCACCGCGACAGTCTTGTCCCGTGAAGACGGTTCCGCGCCGTCACGAGTGTCACCCGGACGCCTGCCATAGCTCCCCCTTCAGAGGCTGTCATCATGTCCTTCCGTCGTACAGCCATCACCGTCGCCACGCTCGGTCTGGCGTGCGCGACACCAAGCGCCGCCCAGGGCATTGCAAGGCCCGCCGCGCCCGCGACGTCAGCGACGCGCGCCACCACGTCCCCGATCCCCGACATCCCCTACACGAAGTTCGTGCTGGAAAACGGACTCACGGTGCTCGTGCACGAGGACCACAAGGCGCCCGTCGTGGCCGTGAATCTCTGGTATCACGTGGGTTCCAAGAACGAGACGCCCGGAAAGACCGGCTTCGCTCACCTCTTCGAGCATCTCATGTTTGCCGGGAGCGAGAACCACAACGACCGCTACATCCCGACGGCGGAAGCACTCGGCGCAACGGACCTGAACGGAACGACCAACGAAGACCGCACGAACTACTTCGAAACCGCTCCGACCACGGCGCTCGACCGCGTGCTCTGGCTCGAGTCGGACCGCATGGGACATCTCGTGGGCGCGATTGATCAGCAGCGCCTCGACCTCCAGCGCGGCGTGGTGCAGAACGAGAAGCGACAGGACGAGAATCAGCCCTATGGGAAGACCGATCTGGCCATCACCGAGAACACCTATCCCGCCGGCCATCCGTATGCGCATTCGGTCATCGGCTCGATGACGGATCTGAACGCCGCGTCACTGGCCGACGTGAAGGAGTGGTTCCAGACCTACTACGGCCCGGCGAACGTCACCCTCTCCATTGCCGGTGACATCACACCCGAGGTGGCGCGCGAGAAGGTCGAGAAGTACTTCGGTGACATTCCGTCCGGTCCGCCCATTGTCAAACAGGGTGTGTGGATTGCGAAAATGACCGGAGTTCATCGTCAGGTCATGCAGGACCGCGTGCCGCAGGCGCGCATGTACAAGATCTGGAACGTCCCGCAGTACGGCTCGCCCGACGCCACCTATCTGGATCTCGCGTCCGACATCCTCGCCGGCGGGCGCTCGTCGCGGCTCTACAAGCGACTGGTCTATCAGGACCGCACGGCGACGAGCGTGGCCGGCTACCTCGACGCACGCGAGATCGCCGGCCAGTTCGTGCTCATCGCCACGGCGCAGCCCAAGGGTGATCTGCACACGATGGAGAAAGCGCTCGACGCGGAAGTGGCGAAGTTCATCGCGAACGGTCCGACTGCCGCGGAGCTCGAGCGCGTGAAAACGGAGCACCGCGCCAACTTCGTGCGCGGCATGGAGCGCGTGGGCGGCTTTGGCGGGACGTCCGACATTCTCGCGCGCGGTCAGACCTTCCTGGGCGATCCGGCGGCGTACAAGGTACAGCTCGAACGCGTGCAACGCGCCACGGCCGCCGACATTCGGGATGCCGCGAAGCGCTGGCTGAGCGACGGCGTCTATGTGCTCGAGGTGCACCCCTTCCCGGCGTACACGACCGTGGCGAGCAGCGTTGACCGCAAGGTCATGCCGCCGCTGGGCACGCCGCCCAGTGCGCCGCTCCCCGCCGTGGAGCGCCGGACGCTGTCGAATGGACTCAAGGTGGTGCTCTCGCACCGGACGGCCATTCCCATGGTGCGCATGTCCCTGCTGCTCGATGCCGGCTTCGCGTCGGACAGGGCGGGTGCGCCGGGCATCTCGTCCATGACGATGCGGATGCTCGACCAGGGTACCACCACGCGATCCGCGCTGCAGATCGGCGACGCGCTTGCGTCGCTCGGAGCGAGCCTCAACGCGGGCGCGGGACTGGACGTGGCTACCGTCTCGCTCTCCGTCCTCAAGGACAAGCTCGATCCGGCCCTCGGCATCTACGCTGACGTCATTCTGCACCCGGCGTTTCCGGCGTCGGATTTCGCGCGCGTGAAGCAGACGACACTCGCCCGGATCCAGCAGGAGAAGGTACAGCCCACGTCACTGGCGCTACGCGTCATGCCCGCACTGCTCTACGGACAGGGACACGCGTACTCGCAGCCACTCACGGGGAGCGGCACCGAGGAATCCGTGCGCGCCATGACGCGCGACGATCTCACGCAGTTCGCTGAGACCTGGTTCAAGCCGAATCACGCCACGCTCATCGTGGTGGGCGACATCACCATGCAGGAACTCGCGCCGAAGCTCGAGGGCGCCTTCAAGGGATGGAAGCCGGGCGACGTTCCGGCGACGAACATCGCGACCGTGCCGGGACCGTCCAGGTCGGAGGTCTATATCCTCGACCGGCCCGGCGCCGAACAGTCCATCATCTTCGCGGGGTCGCTCGTGGCGCCGACGAACAACCCTGAAGAACTCGCGTTCCAGACGTTCAACGATGCGTTCGGCGGATCGTTCAGCTCGCGCATCAACATGAATCTGCGCGAGGACAAGCATTGGTCCTACGGCGTGTTCAGCTTCGCGCAGGATGCCCGGGGACAGCGTCCGTGGATCATCTACGCTCCGGTGCAGACGGACAAGACGAAGGAGTCACTGACGGAGCTGGTGAAGGAGTTGCATGACGTGGCGTCAACCCGACCGCTCACCGATTCGGAGGTGCAGGGCGCCAAGGACCGGGAGACCCTGACCCTTGCGGGGCGATGGGAAACCGGAAGTGCCGTGTCCGGCGCGTTGCAGGAAATGGCGACGTACGGGCTGCCCGATGACTACTACCAGACGTACGCCTCACACATTCGCGCGCTCTCGGCGTCGGACATCACCAAGGCCGTGTCCGATTTCGTGAAACCCGATCATGAGGTGTGGGTCGTCGTGGGCGATCGCGCCAAGATCGAGGCGGGGATTCGCGGGCTGGGGCTGGGAGAGGTGAGCTTCCTGGACGCGAACGGCAAGGTGGAGAGCGCCACACCATAGTCGCGCCGTATTGATCCTTGCGCATGACATACGTTGATGGTAATATGTATGTCATGGAGCGTACGACTGTTTTTCTCGACAAGCTTCTCCTCCGCCGCACCCGTCAGTTGGCGCGGCGCGAGGGGAAAAGCTTCGCGGCCGTGGTGCGCGAGGCGCTGGCGGCCTATGTGGCGTCCGCCGAGCGTCCCACATCGCATCTGCCGGGCATCGCGGGGCGCTTCGCCAGCGGTCACGCGGACACGTCCGAGCGCGTGGATGAACTGCTCTGGCAGGAGCCGCACCGCTGACCGTTCTCGCGGACACGGGCGCGCTCTACGCCCTCATGGATCGTGATGACGCCTGGCATACGCGGGTGACGGCGTGGTGGGAGCGTAGCACGGAGGACATCCTCATTCCGGTCGTTGTGCTCCCGGAGGTGGCGTATCTGATCGGCAGTCGCATTGGTGCTGCCGCGGAGACAGCGTTCGCGCGTGCGGTTGGCGCAGGGGAGTTCGTGCTCGAGCCACTGGAGCCGGAGGACATCGTGCGCGCGGCCGATCTCATGAGCATCTACATCGATGCGCGTCTCGGCCTGGTGGACAGCTGCGTCATGGCTGCCGCCGAGCGACTCGAGATCCTCGGCGTTCTCACAACGGACCGCCGGCACTTTTCGCTTGTCCGGCCACGCCACACGACCGCCTTCCGGTTGCTCCCGTAGGCAGGCAATCGCTCGCGGGGGTGAGACTGGCTCACGGCTGCAGGTTCTTCACCGTGTTGTAGCGGTCCACCCAACGCTCCCAGCTGAGCGCCGTCATCCAGAGACCGTGGATCAGCACGATGGTGCTTGGCGCGGTGGCGGACGAAGGCATCGTCATCAGTTCCTCACTGGTAGCGGGCGACGGTGAACGCGGTGAGTATGGGCACGTGTACTGCGTAGACAGCGATCGAGAGCGTCAGGACGACGAGTGGCCCGCCACTCAGCCCATCGCGCACCAGCGCGAACTCGATGAGGCCGGCGACCACCACGTACGCCAGCAAGGCCCACTTCGCCACCTGGAAGAAGCAGGGCCAGGCGAATGTCTTCACGCGACTCAGCGCGAGCAGGTTCACCGCGAGCAGGAGCACGGATGCGGCGAGCAGAATCTCCGCCGGGAGCAACGGCACCTGTCGGGGCAGGTACGACGCCAGATAGATGCCTCCGGCCACGATCAGCGCCAGCGATGTCATGCCGAGTTGCGTGACCGGCGGCAGTGCGCGCTCGCTCATCCCGATCTGATCCGTGTCATGATCACGAGGATGGCGACCTGCAGCGCGCCGGTGAATCCCGCGCTGTACATGAAGCGCTTCATGAGTGTTTGAATGACGGCCGGATTCGGCCGTGGCTTCTTCAACTCCACCAGCACCGCAACGTTCGCCGGCGCCAGCAGTCCGAGCGCGATGACAGCCATGCAGCCAACCACCATGTAGCTGGCGACGACCCAGCCGTGCAGGAAGTACGAGCTGTTGACTGTGCCCATGAGCGTCCCGAGCTGCCAGCCGGCGGCCAGCGTCACGCTGACGACCGTGGGCATGATCAACACCATGCGTGGCATGAGTCTGGTCGTGAGCTCGATGCGCGCGGGCAGGGAGAGCCGGCGCATGATGGGACCGAGGACGAAGCCGAGAAACAGATCGAGGATCGTCCACGCCGCGCCAAAGGCGACGTGGAGAAATACGAGCGGCCAGAGTTTGTTGGCGACGATGGCAACGACGAGTACCGCAAAAATGGCGGCGACGAAGGGAATGCCCGCCCTCGGCACGATCTCGAAGTCGGGTCGTGGAATGGCTGCGGGCGGTCCCGCGGGCGGATCGGTTTCCGGTATGCGTACCGAGACGTCCGTCATGCGGCGATTCTAGACAGATAGCGGCTCACGGTCAAGCACGAGGCGGCCGGGGTGGGAATTAGAGAAAGGGAAGGCGGGGTCGTATCATCAGGGGCAGCCCATGGGGCAGCCCCATGGGCTGCCCCCAGCGCGGCCGCGGACCACCGAGCGCATCGCCGCGGCGGTCGATGAGCGCACGCGGGGGCTCCGGCGGGCGGTGACGGCACTCACGCTCATCCTCGTCGCGGCGCTGCTGGCTGCCTGGTGGGTCGGCCAGCGCGGTGCACGCACGCACGCCGAGGACTTGCTGATGTTGAGTCGCACGAACGACAGCCTCGCCCGGGCGTACGGCCAGCGGGTCGAGTCGCTCTCGGGGCGGGTGGCCGGGCTCGACTCCTCGCTCGCGACCGCGAAGGTGGACGCGGACGCCATGCGTCACCAGCTCGCCGATGCCACCCGTCCCGCGAGCTCCGACTCGCTCGAGCGCGCGCTCCGCGCACTCGAGTCGCGCCGCCACGCGATGCTCACCGCGGCCCAGGTGGACTACGCATCCATTGCGTCGCACAACGGCGCGGCCGTCGTGCTCATCGCGGTCCAGTGGCCTGACGGAAAGGCGTTCAGCGGTTCGGGGTTCTGCGTGCAGTCAGGCGGTACGATCATCACGAACCGCCATCTCATGCGTCGCGATGGCAACGACGGGCCGACGCGCATCGCCGTCATCTTCAGCGACACGAAGCAATGGCTTCCCGCGCATCTCGTGCGGGTGGACGGCGCCGCCGATCTGGCGGAGATCCAGCTCGATGGGGACGGCCACTATCCCATCGTGTCAGGCCTCGTGCAGCGCACCGACACGATCCCGGTGGGACGCTCGGTCGCCATCATGGGTTACCCACTTGGCACCGACACGCCCATGGAAGGCAGCGGCATGCACATCACCGCGCGTTCATCGCTCTCGGCGGGCACGGTGAGCAAGAATCTGGCGACGGTACTGCAGGTGGACGCGTACGCCGGCGAAGGGTCGAGCGGAAGCCCGGTATTCGACGCGAAGGGGCACGTGATTGGCGTGGTTTACGGCGCCGCGCGCGAAAGCCAGGGACGCCTCGTGTATGC
>JBOHTE010000087.1:0-2090 GCA_050733555.1 Gemmatimonadaceae bacterium
CCCATTCCCGTTTGCCGATTCCCAAGGGAGAGGTGGTGGCGGGGGGACTACTCCCCAATCCCCCATTCCTGCTCGTCCCCGCGCACGCGCTCCTGGCGGGCTTCGAGCTGGAACCGCGGAAAGGTGGCGGGGCGGGCGTCGGCGAGCAATTCGCAGCGCTCGGCGTGACGCACGATGGCGTCCACGTCGAGCCCCATGTAGCTCGGGCGGAAGTGCGCCAGATGGCGCGTGGCCTTGTGCATCTGCGCGGACACACCGTGGCGATTCCCGTGCTGCGCGTGCACGTAGCCACTCGCGAAGAGGATGAGTCCATGGTAGAACTCGCTCCGTGAGGCGCGCCAGGCGTTCTCCAGCGTTTCGTGGCTCTCCCAGTACTCGCCCCGGTTGAAGCGGGCGAGAAATTCCGCAAGCGGAGCGGGGAGTGACGGCTGCAGAGTGGAATTCACGGGCGAGAGCGGATGCGGGACAGTTGGGCGATCGTTGTGTATGATTATCTAGATAGTGCATCGCTCCGAGGAATGCCAGACGGCGCGTCCGGGCGCGTGCCACATCGTATTGGAGGAGTTGACATGCGTCTCGTGATCAGTGGAATCGGGTTGCTCGGCCTTGCGGCATTGGGAACATCAGCCACGGCGGCGCAGACGACGACGTTCGCGTATGCGCCGGGCACGCAGCACTATCGCCTTGTCACCGAAGTGCATCGCGAACAGGCGCAGGGAGGTGGCCGGGCTCCGTTCGAGTTCGACGTGACGACCACGCAGTTCGTGACGATGAATCTCATCCGGCACAGTTCCGACACGCTCGCGCTCCGCATCACGCTCGACTCGGTGGACGTGAAGTCCGCGTTCGACGCGCCGCAGCCCGACACGAAGAAGTTCTTCGGCCAGACCGTGCACGGGCTCGTCTCGCCGCAGGGTCATGTGTACAGCTTCGACCCACCGGCCGGGACGACGGACGCCCAGACGGTGGCGCTCTACCGCGCGTTCCGGAACTTCCTGGCGGTATTCCCGTCGGCGCCGCTGGCGGTGGGCACGGCGTGGGAAGACACAGTGACGGACCGGGCAAAGAAGGACGGCTTCAACATTCTGACGCGACAGATCACGTCGTCCAAGGTGACGCGCGACACGACCGTCGCGGGCTCGCACGCCTGGCGCGTGGATCGTCACTCGAGCATCGCGCAGGCTGGAGAGAAGACGGAGAACGGACAGAAGGTGAAGCTGACGGGCGACGGGTCGGTGACGGGATTCCGGCTGGTGAGCGACGCGGGCGTGTTTCTCAAGTCGGAGTCCACGCAGCGGATTGATCTGTCGATGAATCTCGAGGGGACAACCGGCGCGCCGATCAGTCAGACGATCAAGTCAACGGTGGAGAAGATGCGCTGAGGCGGGACAGCGGCGCGTATTCGTGAGCAAGCCGGGACTTGCATCTTCGGCATTTGTTCGGTAAGGTGGTCGGGCGCGAATTTCGCAGTCGAATCGCCACCTCACGAGCAAGGAGCAGCCCATGTCCACCAGATTCCAGCCCGAGCCTTACCACACGCTCACGCCGGCTCTCACCGTAGCCGACGGAGCCGGCGTGGCCGCCATCGAGTTCTACCAGAAGGCGTTCGCCGCGAAGGAGACCATGCGCTTGATGCATCAGGGGAAACTTGCGCACGCCGAACTCCGGATCGGCGACTCTGTCGTGATGCTGGGCGAAGAGATGCCCGAGATGGGCTTCACGAGTCCGACCACGCTGGGCGGTACGTGCGGAGGGCTCATGCTGTACGTGCCCGACGCCGACAAAGTCGTGGCCCAGGCGGTTGCCGCCGGCGCCAAGCCGCTCGGCGAGGTCCAGGATCAGTTCTATGGCGACCGCTCAGGCAGTGTGCGCGATCCTTTCGGCTATCGGTGGACGATCGCGACGCACACCGAGGACCTCTCGGAAGAGGAAGTGCAGCGGCGCTTCACAGAGTTCACAAGCGCACACGCCACTGCCTGATCCGGAACGATCCCACGCGGCGCCGCTGCTCGAGAAAGTCTTCGTACTCGGGCACGGCGCCGTCGAGCATCGGTGAGCGACGAGTCGGGCTACTTCCCGCCCTTCTCGTA
>JBOHTE010000088.1:0-4910 GCA_050733555.1 Gemmatimonadaceae bacterium
GCGCCGCGCAGGGCAAGCGCGTCGCGGTGATCGGCGACGCCATGCTCGACATCTACCTGCACGGCGATGTGGAACGCATTTCGCCCGAGGCGCCGGTTCCTGTGGTGCGCGTGCATGAACGGCGGCTCGCGCTGGGCGGCGCGGCCAACGTCGCGCAGAACGTCGTGGCGATGGGTGCAGCGGGCACGCTGGTGAGCGCGGTTGGCCGCGACGCCAATGGCACGCTCCTGCGCGAGATGCTGAGCGCCGTCGCCGATGACGGCGCAGGCCTGATTGACGTGTCGCGCCCCACGACGACCAAGACGCGCGTCGTGGCGCGCGTACAGCAGGTGGTGCGCGTGGACGAGGAGGACGATGCAGACCTCTCGCCCGCGGACGCCCAGCGGCTGATGACCAGGGCGCGCGAGATCATCGCGCAATCCGATGCGCTGATCCTCGAGGACTACAACAAGGGCGTACTCGTCCCCGCAATTATTGAGGATGCGATCGCATGCGCACGGCTCCACGGGATTCCCGTGGTCGTGGACCCCAAATTCCGAAATTTCTTCAGCTACCACGGCGCCACGGTGTTCAAACCGAATCGCCGCGAGCTGGAGGCCGCATTGGGCGCCACGGTCGTGCTCGAGGATCCGGATGCCCTTCCCGTGACGCTGCACCGCCTGGGGGCGGCCAATCTCCTCCTCACCCTGGGCGAACAGGGCATGGTGCTGGTATCCGCGGACGGCGGGAGCCATCGCGTACCCACCACGGCGCGCGCGGTGTATGATGTGGTTGGCGCCGGCGATACGGTGACGGCGTATCTCGCGGCCATGCTGGCTGCCGGAGCGACGGCTCGTGAAGCCGCCGAAATCGCGAACGTGGCCGCCGGCGTGGAAGTCGCCAAGCTTGGGGCGGCAACAGTCAGTACCGATGAAGTCATCGACGCCTTTGACGAGTATCGTGAACGCAGCGCCTCGTCGGGGCCGGCGGCGGTGTGACAGACGGGGGTTCATGACCAAAGCATCACGCAGGATCACGTGGCTGATCGTCGCAACGCTGACGGGACTCGCGTGCCTTCGCGGCACGCTCGCCGCGCAGGCACAGCCGGCGGGCGGCGGTGGCCTGCCCCGCGTGCAATCGGGAACACGCCGGGGCGTCACGCCGGCGCAGCGGCCCAGGCCCGTGCACGGCCGCACGGCGGGAGTCATCGCGATCGTGCCGGATTTCTATCCGGTCATCTACGGCGAGGACACGACCAGTGCACCGGCTGCCGCACGAGCCGGGACCAAGGTGATCGAAGTCGCGCCCGGACCGGGCGGCGAAATCATGGAGGTGCAGCGCCTGCCGGGCGACACGCTGCGGCTCACGCGCCCTGCCACCGGCTCGACAATCGCCACGGTGCGATTGTTCCTGGCGGACTCGCTGCAGCACGTGCTGGCCGAGCAGACGTTTCAGGATGCGCCCTACAGCGCGGTGTTCCCCGTGTCGCCGCGCACGGCGTTTGTGGGCGCGACGGTGACGTATACGAGCGGCGCATCCAGCACAACCCTGCAGCCCTACGTGCCGACCCGGTAGCGACCGAGCGACGACGACTCGCGCTTGAACCGTGGCATGGCCGGCTGCTATCGTTCCCGATGCAGAACGCGGGCCCTTAGCTCAGCCGGTTAGAGCAGCGGACTCATAATCCGACGGTCGCAGGTTCGAGCCCTGCAGGGCCCATTCTTGTGCGGCAGCGAAACAGATCACGGCGCCGCCGCAGTGCGGCTCGGCCGCGGCCGCACTGGCGCCGCACGGGGAGCAACCCGCTGCGGATTGATTCGCGTGGGGACGCCACGGTTGGGTGAAACGACGGGAAGCTGCCGCATGATCCGTGGCGCCGGCACGGGATTCCCGGTCTGGCCGACGATTGCCGTCGGCGTACTCACGCTGGATCCCCCCACGCCGGCCGCGGTACCCAGCTTGCCGAAGGCCGCATCGCCCCAGCAGTAGGCGAGATCGTCGTTGCCAATCGCGCACGAGTAGTCGCCGCCGGTGCTGACACTCCGGAATCCGGTCGCGCCGCCGGCGACGACCTGCGCGGCCCACACCGTGTCAACGCTGGTGAAGCCCAGGCCGAGTTCTCCGTGTTGGTTGCTCCCCCAGCAGTACGTGAGTCCTGCCTGAGACCCGACGACCGTACACGAGTGCGACGTGCCGGTGCTCACCTGCGTCGCACCGCTGAAGAACCCTGCCGGCGATGTACGGACCACGGCCGGCAGCATGGCGGAATCCGGAGTGACTCCATTCCCCACCTGGCCAGATCTGTCTGCTCCCCAGCACCATGGTATTCCATTGAAGCTGATGACGCACGTGTGATTGCCGCCGGAGGACAGCGCAACCGTGTATCCCCCTGACGACAGCGGAACCTGCTGGGCGCCGCTCAGCGGCCGCGCCGAAACCGCCGTGCTGTCACCAAGCTGGCCCAGGCTGTCCGCGCCCCAGCAATACATCGTGACCGACGCCGTGTTGATGCCGCACGCATGTTCGGCGCCCGCCTGCAACTGATCAAACTGTGTCGGCCCGTCACTCACCGGCCACGGCGTGTTGAAGGTGGTCGTTGAAATGAAGTCCACCTGGAAATGATCGTTGTTCCCCCAGCAATTGAGCGCCCGGTTGGGACCCTCCACGGCACAGGTGAAGTCGCTGCCCAACGCCACGGCCGTCGTATTGGTGGCCAGATCGGAATACGCCGGGGCGAACGGCACGGACACGTCCGAGTAACTGCCGTTGCCAACTTCTCCCTTGTCGTTCTGACCCCAACACCACAGCACGTCGTCGATGGCGATCGCGCACGTGTGGTTGCCCGCCGCGTACACCGACTTCCACTTGGTTCCACCACCTGTGACTGGAAGTGGATTCGCCTCTCCGCCGGAGAATGGGCCGAAGTTGATGCCGAGCTGGCCATGCGTGTTGTCGCCCCAGCAATACAGGTCGCTATTGGAATCGATGGCGCATGCGTGATTGAGTCCGGTACTGATCGCGGTCCAGTTGGTGGTGACGCGCACGACGGCCACCAGGGACTGAGGACTGTTCGCGGCGCCTGATGCGGTTACCGGAATGGTGGCCACAAACGTCCCCACCGGCAGCGACGAGGTGACCGGCGCCACGGAAATCGTGGTTCCCACCAGAGAGGCGCCGTTGGCCCATGATGACGCGAAAACCTGATAGGGTCCAAGACTGCTCGCATAGGCGAGACTGCCCAGCGCCGTCGTGCCGAGCGACCCGCCGCCGCCGTTGCTCACGGTGACCGTCTGCGGCGTGGGGTTTGGCCCGCCCGCCTGCACGTCGAACGTCAGTGTGTCTGAGGACAGTATCAGACTGGCTCCCTGCGACACGGCGAGCGTGACGGCAATGGTATCCGGTGCGACGCCGGGCAGCGTGTTCGTTGAGACGATGATGAACGCGTTGTACGTACCAGCCGCGAGCGAGGTAGTGGTGGGTGTCACCGTGATGAAGGCCGGCGCGGTGGTGCGGTTGAGCGACGCCGTGAGCCAGCCCGTTGGCTGACTCGCGCCGTAGGTCACGGACACCACAAGGCCGTCCAGCGTGGTGGAAGAGACACCGGCATTGAAGACGGTGTCCTCCTGGGCCGCGGGACTCGCGCCGCCGGCCGCCGCGCTGAAGGACTGCGTCGCCGGACTGACGCCAATCACCGGTCCCGGTGCAATCGTCGCCGTCACCGTGTCGACGTACGGGCTGTTCGATGCACCGGCGGAGGTGAGCGTCACGAACGCCGTGTCGGATCCCGGTGCGAGGATGGAGGTCGTTGGTTGGTACGTCAGCCCGTTACCGCCGCCGGACGCCTGCATCCACGCAGTGGCTCCGCTCGTGCCGCGGAAGGTCACGCTCTGAATCACCACTGGCGCGAGGGTATCGCCACCACCATTGGTGATCTGAATATTCTCCATGGTCAGGATCGGGCCACCCTCGAACATGTTGAAATGCGCATTCGCCGGGGAAAGCACGATCTTTGGCGCCGTGGCCACCACGAGTGTGACAGGCACCGTCACCGAAGCCACGCCGGCCACGCTGGACGATAGCGTGACTGTGGCGTTGTAGGTTCCCGCGGGCAGGGTGCCAAGCGTGGGTTGCACGCTGAGCTGCGCGGGCGCCGTGCCACTCGACAGTGTCGCGTTGGCCCACCCGGTTGGCTGACCGCCGGCGTACGACACAGCCGCGGTCAGCCCCGTGAGCGTGCCCCCGCCCGTATTCGTGATGTTCACTGCCTGCAGCGCGGGGTTGCTGCCTCCCTGCACGCCGTTGAACGTGAGCGTGGCGGGCGCCGGGTTGATGACGGGACCCTGCCCCACGGTGAGCGTTACGGTAAGCGTCTGCGGGCTGTTCGCTGCGACCGGCGATGTCACCGGCACCAGGGCCTTGTACGTGCCCGGCGCGAGACTGGTATTCACCACGGTTGCGGTGATGGTGTTCCCGCTCAGCGCTGTCTGCAACCAGGCAGTGCCCGCAGGCTGATAGGTCGTGGTGCCGAGAGCGACGCCCGAGAGCGTACCGCCGCCGCCATTGCTGATCGCGACGCTCACAGCTCCCGGTGCGGCACCGCCCTGCGTCGTCGTCAACGGCACGGACGCGGGGTTCAACACGATGGACGGCTGCGGCGAGAGGAACAGGGTCACGATCACATGCTGCGTCGTCACTCCCGGCACGGTGGACGTGAGGCTCACGGTGGCGGTGAGCGTGTCGTACGCCGAGGGCAGCGCCGCGATGTTCGGCTGGAGCGTGAGCGTGGCTGGTGCCGTCGCCTGCGACAACGTCGCGCTGAGCCAGCCCGTGGGCTGACCGCCGGCGTACGTCACCGCCGCGGCGAGTCCATTCAGAGTACCGCCGCCGGCATTCGTGATCGCCGACTGCTGCGCCGCCGGATTGCTCCCCGT
>JBOHTE010000089.1:0-2604 GCA_050733555.1 Gemmatimonadaceae bacterium
GATCCAGATCAATCGACTCTGACCCTTTTGATCCAGATCAATCGACTCTGACCCTTTTGATCCAAATCAATCGACTCTGACCCTTTTGATCCCCTCTGATCCGAGTTCCGACCGTCCGGGGTATGCGCGCTACCAGTTTCGGCGATATCATCCCCACACCATGGCAACACTGATCGTGCGCGACCCCATCCCGCTTGCCGAGCTCCGGCGTCTGGCTATTGGTGGTTTTGGCGATTTCGTAAAGGCAGTCGTGGACGTTGAAGCAGAAGTGATGGCGCTTGGCGGCGAGCTTCACGCAGATCAGGAAACGATGCTTCTGGAACAGGGCTCGCAGCAACGCAATCTCTGGGGCATCAATCTCTACCCTGACCTGCCGGCGACGGAGCGGGTCGAATTCGACTCCATGATCAATGTCCGGCCGTCGCAAGGCAATCGATCACGGTCCGTCGAGAGCGAAGTGATCCGACACCAGATCGAAGACATCGTGTCGAGGCTTGTCCGCGAGTGACGTCGTCACACTCCGGTGTCCATCATCCCGAGCTCGCAGCCGGTCGCTGGCGCGAGTTGAGCCTGGCGGCTCAGCTCGCGAACATCGGCTCCGAGGTGGGCCGGATGCTCACCTGGCGCCAGCGCAATGAGCGACTCATGGACCGGGCGTTCGAGCGCGCCCTCGAGCTGCTGGATCTCACGCTGGCCGATCCCAGGTGGCGAGGGCGGCTCCGGGAGATCGCACGAGCGCGTGAGATGCTCTGCGATGCCGCTAGCGGCGGCCATGAGTATGACACGACGCTCGAATGGATGGACCGCTACTTTCTTGCCTTCGCAGTGGCCGAACGGAATCGCACCGACCAGGAACGCCACGGCGCGGGCTCGCGCGGCGACGATGATAGCGGCCGCACCGGCAGCGCGCGAGACGCCGCTACGGTCCCGCGCGATCCGTGACCTCGAGCTGATCGAGGATCGGCGCCGTGAGCCCCGCGATTTCCGGCTCCGCCACCCCGCCCTCCAGATCGAACACCTCGACGGCATTGGTGCCGCGCCGCAGCCATGCACCCGGTAGATACAGTGTCTGCTGCGGACCAACACGCCAGTACCGCCCCAGGTTCACGCCGTTCACGAACACGATCCCGCGATGCCAGCCGCGCAGATCGAGGAAGGTGTCACCCGTGCTGTCCACCGTGAACGTGCCGCGATACACCGCCGGCACCCCCGCGACGTCGCGCGGCGACCCCCGCACCACGGACGCTGAATCGAATGGCAGCCCATACATTGACCACCCCGTCACCACCGCACCCGCCAGGGTGACCGGTGCGATGATCCCCTTGCGATTGTGCACCATGCCGGCGCCGTAGTTGATGCGCCCCATGTTCTCCACGAGAATGTCGAGCTGCCCGCCCGCCGGAATGGTCACCGGCGCCGCAATCGCCCGCGTGCGCCGGTCCAGCGTCGCCACCCGCACGCCGTTCACGAACACCTCGCCATAATCGCGCAACCCGGGCACAGCGAGTGCGCCGCTCACCGCCCGCTCCGCATGATGCCGGTACAGTACGTACCCGTTCGACTGATCCATGTCCTCGAACGACAACGGCTCCGCCGACCGCACCGGCTTCACGTGCGCCACGAGATCGAACAGCCCGGCCGCGCGCGTGAGCCGGATCGGCGGCACGGCGATGACGGGAATGCGCGCCGGGACGTCAGGGATGTCATACGACACGTGACGCCGGATCACGTCGCGCAGCGCGAAGTACTTCGTCGTGGGCCATCCCGCCTCGGACAGCGGTGCATCGTAGTCATAGCTCGTCATGCTCGGCTCGATCGGCATGGACTTCGTGTAGTTCGCGCCCGACGTGAAGCCGAAGTTCGTGCCGCCGTGGAACATGTAGAGATTGACGCTCGCCCCGTGCGCCAGCAGGCTGTCGTACGCCGGCAGAAAGCTGTCCACCGGCGTCACCGGAAACGGCTCGGCCCAGTGCATGAGCCAGCCCGGATAGAACTCCGCGACCATGTAGGGACCGGCATCGTGGTTGAACGCGCCGGCGCGCGCGGCGAGCGTGTCGTAGTTCGTCTCGCCGTTGGCGGCTGCGAAGACACCTGGAATCCCGCCCTTCGCGAACGCCCAGTCGCCGTCCGCCGTGAACAGCGGGACGTCGATTCCCGCATCCAGCAGCATGCGTCGCGTCGCTTCCTTGTATGCGGAATCCGATCCGAACGAGCCATACTCGTTCTCCACCTGCACCATGAGAATCGGGCCGCCGTGCGTCACCAGCAGAGGACGCACCTGCTCAGCCAGTGCACGCACATAGCGATTCGCGGCGCGCAGGTAGCGGGGGTCGTCGTCGCGCACCGTCACCGCCGGAGTCTTGAGCAGATACGACGGCAGGCCGCCGAAGTCCCATTCCGCGCAGACGTACGGGCCCGGACGCAGGATCACCCACAACCCTTCCTGTTGCGCCAGACGGATGAACTCCGCGAGATCGCGATTGCCCGTGTGAAAGTCAAACACGCCGGGGCGCACCTCGTGATAATTCCAGAAGACGTAGGTGGCGATCGTGTTGAGACCCATCGCCTTCGCCATCCGCAATCGCTGGCGCCAGTACGCTCGCG
>JBOHTE010000090.1:0-6560 GCA_050733555.1 Gemmatimonadaceae bacterium
CACCAGGAGCACCCGCGGCCTGGTGGAACGCGTCGCCGCCGACACGGTCATCTCGGGGTGCTGCGTGTCACCACAGCACGAACAGGAGGGCAGTGATCGCGCCGATCACGGTGCACAGAAAATTCACGACGTCGTTGTCGAGCCATGGAATGCCTCGCAGGTGCTCCGTGTGCGTGCCACAGCCGTGGACCGCACGTTCGGTGCCCGATTCGCAGTGCGGACACCAGCGCTGCTGCTGCCAGAGGGCGCCAATGACGGAGTCGCAGAGCGAGCCCACGAATCCGCCCACGGCGCCGCCGATCACCACCCATGGCGGCCAGCGGAACGCTGCGGCAAGGAGCGCAATGAACGCGGCACCCGACAGCGCGGCGAGCAGTCCTCTGCGCGACACGGCGCCGGATGTGCCCACGGGAACCGGCTGCCAGTTCGTGATGAGGCGCGGCGGCCCGCCCCAGTCGAGCATGCCGAGCTCCGTCGCCCATGTATCCGCTGTGGCCGCCGCAAGTGCCCCGGCGCCGACGGCGAGCGAGCCCCCCCACGGACTGATGAGCGACAGCAGCGCGGCCACGCCGAACAGCCCGCCGTTGGCCATCACCTGCACGGCGTCCCGTGCTCCGCCCTTGGCGACGCGCGTGCCGGCCCGGGCCGTCTTGCTCTCTGCCTGGAAGTGCGACCAGCCGGTTCCGCTGAAGAAGAACGCGAAGAGAAGCGCGCCCCACCCCCATCCGGCGGCGACGGTGATCGTACCAAGGACGATCGCGGCGATCATCCCCGATCGCGTGAGCGCCCTGGCGCGCACCGCAACGAATGCGATCACGCACGCCAGCACGAGTCCCGCGATCGCGCGAACGATCACTCAGGGGAGCGTGCCGCCTCGGCGTCCACGAGCATCTTCATGATGCGATAGCGCAGGGCAGGCGGTGCCTTCTCGATCTGTGCGCGGCGGGCGAGAAACTGGAGAAAGACCTCTTCGTGCCGGAAGTGCGGATAGCAGTTGCGGCAGATCGCCAGATGGTCGCGGATCTCCTGCTCCACACGCTCCGTCAGTTCGCCATCGAGAAATTCGTAGATGCGCGTGAGCACTTCGGCGCACGAGAGGTCCTGGCGACTGGTCTGCGATTCGGACATGTCTGGAAGGTGCGAGGCGAATCAATCGGGATGCAAGCTAGGGGGTGAACCAACGGGTACAGGGGGAGGTTCCATTCCCCGCCACCCCACCCCACCCCTGGGAATCGGCAAACGGGAATGGGGAATGGGGAAGGAATCTCTCCCCGCCGCCTCACCCACCGCCTCTTCTTTCAAAGCATCCGACCCGATCACCCGATTTCCTATTCCCACGATTCCCCATTTCCGATTGCCGATTCCCAAGGGGAGGGTGGCGGGGAGAGGCCGATTCCCCATTCCCGATTGCCGATTCCCAAGGGCGGGGTGGTGGGATGCGGCAGATTGCCGATTCGCAGGGGGGCGGGGCGTGGCGAGTCCTTGAACCCCATCCCCCGCACCATTACCTTCACGTGCCTGCCCGACTGACTCCAATCAATCTGATGACAGCCACCGTTGACGCGTTGCTCCCGCTGAGTTTTCTGGAGGGAGTGCGGAACGTCGACAGCCCGGACGATGATCTCGAGACCGAGGTCACGCCCGAATTCCGCAACAAGCGACTGGGGCTCACCGATACGGTCTACGCGCAGATCCGGCGCTACTCCGAGGCGGTGCGGCGGCATCAGCGGCTCCTCTTCGACGAGGCCGCCGCCATCGCGACGCTCATTGGCCGTCGCCCCGATGCGGCGCAGGTGTTCCGCGCCGCCGGCCGCTATCTTGCCCGCCAGAGCTACCAGTCCATCGCCGCGCCCACGCGCGGGCTCATCGCGTCGCTCCCCGCGTTCGCGAGCCGGCCCATGGCCATGCGACAGAGCCGCCGCATCGTCAGACGTTATCTTGATGGCACGCTGAAGAGCAGCGGCATGACGGTCATGCTCGCGATACCGCACAGCGCCACGGTGCACAGTGCGCCCACGAGTGCGGGGTGCGCGTACTACGAAGCGTTCCTGCAGGAACTGCTGACCCTGTTCGGCGCGCGCGACGGGCAGGTGGAACACATCCGCTGCAT
The DNA here is from genome assembly GCA_050733555.1 of Gemmatimonadaceae bacterium. GTDB lineage: Bacteria > Gemmatimonadota > Gemmatimonadetes > Gemmatimonadales > Gemmatimonadaceae > JADGGM01. Next base: position 2,111 of record JBOHTE010000090.1, read on the forward strand.
GTCGCGAGGAGATGGGGCGTGCGAGTGGCGCACCGAATGGCGGCAGGCCGATCGCGCGGAGCCTGAGGTCGCTCGACACAGCGCATAGCGGAGCGGCGTATCGCCGGTTGGTACGCTGCAACCGCGCCGATCTTCAACCACGGTCTGCGTCATGATCACACCAACCCTGCTGCCCGCTCTCCAGTCCGCGCTCGCCGATGCGGATCTCGACGGCTGGCTGCTCTTCGATTTTCACGGCACGAATCCCATCGCTGGCGGCGTGCTTGGCCTCCACGGCATGGTGACGCGCCGGATCTTCGCGCTGATCCCGCGGTCGGGCGCGCCGGTGGCCATCACGCACAACATCGAGCAGGGCGCGTGGCGCGACTGGCCCGAGGCGTGGAAACGCGAGCGCTACAGCACCTGGAACACGCTCGAGGACACGCTGCGCCGTCTCGTGCACGGCAAGCGCATCGCCATGGAATATTCGCCGGGCGACGCCGTGCCGTACCTGGATCGCGTGCCGGCCGGCGTGCTCGAAATGGTGCGCACCGCCGGCGCCCAGGTGGTCTCGTCCGCCGAGCTCGTGACGCGGTTCTACGCGGTGTGGTCCGCCGAACATCTCGCGTCGCACCTGCGCGCCGCCGAACTGGTCGCCACGACCGCGCGTGAGGCGTTGGCGTACGCGGGAGAACGGGCGCGTTCCGGTCAGCCGATCGCCGAGCACGAACTGGCGCGCTGGATCACCGAGCACTTCAAACAGCAGGGACTCGAGTTCGACCACCCGCCCATCGTCGCCGCCGGCGCGAACGCGGCGAACCCACACTACGAGCCATCGTCGAAGCGTCCCCGCATCATTGCGACGGGCGACATCCTGCTCATCGATCTCTGGGCGCGCGAGCCCGGCGGCGTGTATGCGGATCAGACGTGGATGGGCGTGCTCGGCACGCCGTCGCCGCGTGCGCAGCAAGTGTGGGAAGCGGTGCGCGACGGGCGCGACGCCGCGATCGCGGCACTGCGCAACAAGATGACGCACGGCGAGCGCGTGCGCGGCGCGGACATTGACGATGCGGCCCGCGCGGTGATCACCGAGCGCGGCTTCGGCGAGTACTTCACGCACCGCACGGGCCACTCCATTGATCCGCGCGAGCTGCACGGCTCCGGTCCCCACATTGACAACTTCGAGACGCGCGAGGAGCGCTCGCTGATTCCTGGCGTCGGCTTCTCGATCGAACCCGGTGTGTACATCACCGGCGAAATCGGCATGCGCAGCGAGGTGAACGCCTACGTCGGAGACGGAACCGTGACGGTGACGCCGCGGGATTTCCAGCGCGACCTGATCCTCGTTTGACGACCCCGCCGGCGGCGTACTCGGAGCTGCGCCGCGAGCTCGGCGTCTTTTCCGCCGCCATGATCGTGGTGGGCGGCATCATTGGCAGCGGCATTTTCTTCACACCCTCCGAAGCTGCCACCGCGCTCCCCACCGCCGGCTGGGTGATGGCGATCTGGGCGTTCGGCGGTCTGGTGGCCTTCGCCGGCGCGCTCACGTACGCGGAGCTCGGCGCACTGCTGCCGCATGCGGGCGGCCCGTACGTGTACATTCGCGAGTCGTTCGGCGGACTGCCCGCGTTCCTGTACGGCTGGATGTCACTGCTGCTCATCGCGTCCGGCGCCATTGCCGCCGTGGCGATGGGCTTCTCGGGCTACGTCGAGCACTTCGTGTCGCTGCGCGCGGTGGGCGGACGCATGGGAGTGGCCATTGCGACGATCGTCGTGCTCTCGTCGGTGAACTACTTTGGCGTGAAGCCCGGCGCCGTGGTGCAGAACATCCTGACGGTGGCCAAGGTGGCGGCGCTGGGCTTGCTCATCGTGGCGGGATTCGCGCTCTGGTCGAAGATGGCCTGGCCGCTCCCGGTGGCGGGCGCTCCGGCGCCGCGCACACCGCTCATTGCGGGGCTCGGCGCCGCATTCGTGCCCGTGCTGTTCACCATGGGCGGCTGGCAGCAGATGAACATGGTGGCCGGAGAAATCCGCGACCCCGGACGCAACATTCCGCGCGCGCTCGCCATTGGCGTCACCATCGTGGTGGTCTGCTACCTCGGGGCCAACGCGATCTACCTGCGCGCGCTCGGTCGCGACGGGCTGGCGCTGTCCACGGCCGTTGCCGCGGACACCGCCACGCGCATGTTCGGCACGGTGGGCGCATCGTTCATCTCGCTCGCGGCCATGGTGTCCATCTTCGGCTTCGTGAACGTCACGGTGCTCGCCAACTCACGCATCGTGTACGCCATGGCGCGCGATGGTCTCTTCCTGGAAGCGGCCGGGCGCGTGCACCGGCGCCACGGTTCACCGCACGTGGCCATCCTGGTGATGGCGGGGTGGAGCATCGCGCTGCTCCTGCTCGCGCGCGGCGACGTGGGCGTGCTGCTGAGCGGCGTCGTGTTCGCCGACTGGATCTTCTTCGGGCTGGGTGCAGCGAGCGTCTTCGTGCTGCGTCGCAGCATGGCCGACGCCGTTCGACCATACCGCACGCTCGGCTATCCGGTGGTACCCGCGTTCTTCGTGCTCTCCGCAGTCGCCGCGATCGTGGCGTCGTTCTACGAGTCGGTGCAGATGTCGTTGGTGGGGACGGGAATTCTGCTGATGGGAGTACTCGTGTACGCCGTCACGAGGCGGCGCTCCTGAGGGGTCGGACCGTCAGGCCCCGATCTCCTCGGGGAACTGCACCCGATAGAGCCTCGCGTACATGCCGTCCTCGGCGAGCAGCGCGGCGTGCGAACCTTCTTCGATGATCTGTCCATGGTCGATCACGAGGACGCGGTCGGCGCGGCGCACCGTGCTCAGGCGGTGCGCAATGATCAGCGTCGAGCGCCCCTGCAGCAGCTCCTCCATCGCCGCGCCCACGAGCTGTTCGCTCTCGCCGTCCAGGCTCGACGTCGCCTCATCGAGAATGACCACGGCGGGATTCTTGATGAACACGCGCGCGATCGCGATGCGCTGGCGCTGGCCGCCGCTGAGCTTCACCCCACGATCGCCAACATTCGTGTCCAGTCCCTCCGTCAGCCGCTCGATGAACTCCCAGGCATGCGCGGCGCGCGCGGCGGCGATGATCTCGGAGTCGCTCGCGTTGGGACGCGCGTAGGCGATGTTCTCGCGCACGGAACCGCTGAACAGCGTGGGTTCCTGCGGCACCATGCCGACGGCGCCGCGCAGCTCGAGCAGCGCGAGCTCGCGTATATCCGTGCCGTCGAGCGAGATGCACCCCTGCTGCACGTCCCAGAAGCGGGGAATGAGCGACGCCACCGTCGTCTTGCCCGCGCCGGACGGGCCGACCAGCGCCACGACTTCGCCGGGCGCGATGTGGAGCGAGAAATCAATCAGCACATCGGGAAGCGCCGGACCGTACGCAAAGCGCACGTGGTCGAAGCGCACATCGCCACGCACCGGCTTCACGAGCACCACCGGCACGCCGGGATCCTCCACCGTGGGCCGCGTGCCCAACAGCTCGAAGACGCGCCGTGCCGCGCCAATGGCTTCCTGATAGCTCCCGAAGAGCGACGCGAGAGACCCCACGGCCGCCGCCACGAAGACGGCGTACAGCAGGAACTCCACGAGCGCCCCGGGTGTGAGCTGCCCGGTGAGCACCAGGCGGCCGCCCTGCCAGAGCACCGCCACCACACCGCCGAACCCGCAGAAGGTGATCACGCCGAAGAACACGCCGCGAATGCTCGCGCGCCGGATCGCGGCCGTGACCACATCGTACAGGTGCGCCGCGTAGCGCCGCGATTCCTCGGCCTCGCGGGTGAAGCTCTGCACCGTACGAATCTGCGAGAACGCCTCTTCCGCCGTCCCCATGGCTTCCGCCACGCGATCCTGCACGCCGGTGCTCGCGCGGCGCAGCGCCCGGCCGAAGAACCACGCCGTCCCCATCACCACCGGCACGACGAGCAGCGTGGTCACCGTGAGACGCGGATTCGTGACCGTGAGCAGGATGACGCCGCCCACCAGAAAGAGCACCTGTCGCGCGAGCTCGGTCATCTGGTAGTTCATCACCGACTGCAGCAGCGTGACGTCCGTGGAGAGCCGGCTGGTGAGTTCGCCGCTCCGCCGCTCCGTGAAGAATCCCGGCGACAGTCGCACCAGGTGCGCAAAGAGATCCTCGCGCAGCGTCGCGATCACCTTCTCCGACATGGAGGTGAGCAGCCACACCTGAGCGTAGTTCAGCACGCCCTGCACGGCGAACATCGCGAGCAGGAAGAGGGCGATCTCGTCGAGCCGGCGCGAGCTTCCCTTGACGAAGGCGGCGTCGAGCAGCTTGCTGACAATGGCGGGGAAGGCGAGCGTGACACCGGCGCTCAGGAAGAGCGCGATGCCGCCGATAATGAGGCTCCACCGGTGCGGGAGCATCCGCGCCAGCAGTGGACGCAGTGCAACGGGCGCGGGCACGCCGCGCGCGCGGCCATCGCGGTCC
>JBOHTE010000091.1:0-6746 GCA_050733555.1 Gemmatimonadaceae bacterium
GAACACGCCGCGCTCCGCACTCGGACCGTAGAAATGTCCGATGGCGGCCACGAACACCGTGTTCGGATCCTTCGGGTGCACCGCCACCTTGCCGATGTGCTGCGTGTCGTCCAGCCCGATGTGCGTCCATGTGGCGCCGGCATCGACCGACTTGTACATGCCGTTCCCGTAGCCGGTGGAATCGCGCAGCGTGCATTCGCCGCTCCCCACGTACACGACGTCGGGCGCGGATGGCGCAACGGCAATGGCGCCGATCGATGCGACGGGCTGTGCATCGAACACCGGCTCCCACACCCGCCCCGCATCCACCGTTTTCCAGACACCGCCGTTCACCGAGCCGAAATAGAACTCGTTCGGTCTGCCGGGCACACCGCACACCGCGTCGGTGCGACCGCCGCGAAATGGGCCCAGCAGCCGCCAGCTCAGCCCGGAAAACAGCGGCGCGAAGCCTGTGGCCGTGGCGTCCGCGGCCTGTGCCCGCATCGGCGCAGCGACATCGCGCGCGAGCTCCGCGGCCGGCAGCAGTCGGTGCATGGCGGAGGGGCCCAGCAGCGACACGGCCCAGCCGGCCTGGCCGGCGCGCACGAGAAAGTCACGGCGGGAAACCTGGGACGGCTGCAGATCGAACTCAGGCGCATGCGGGGAGCGGCGCTTCTTCGCCACGGGATGACTCCTGATGGTGGGAACTCGCTCTGAGGGAATCGCGGTCAGAACGATGAAGCTCGGAATGTGACGTGCGGAGGACCGTTGCGAATGGTCAGATACGAAGTGGAGGGTGGCCTGTCAAGCAGCGGGCTCTGGAGTGCCGGCCCCCATTCACCGCAGGCAGCAGATTCACAGCAGCCAGTCGATGGGGAGCAGCGAGAGCAGCTGCACTGCGGCGCGCAGCCAGATCGACGTCTTCGGATCGCGATCGTACACGATCTCGCGCCCATCCACCCGCTCCACCCATTCGAGGGCGCCGGACTGGTTCAGGCGCACCGTGTACGCGCGATCGGGAATGCCGTTGATGAACGCATCGGCGGTCCCGCCGGCCAGCTTGGCGCTTTCAATGATGAATCCCATCTCGGTGTTGAGCCGGGTGGAGCGCGGATCGAAGTTGAACGATCCCACGAAGAGCCGCAGGCGGTCCACGGAAAAAGTCTTCGTATGCAGACTCGAGCCGGAGCTGCCGCCGAAGACGCGATCCCTCGCGCCCCGCTCCGCCCCCGTGCGCTTCAGTTCGAACAGCGTGACGCCCGCCGCGAGCAGCGGTTTGCGCCGTCGCGCGTAGCCTGCGTGCACCGCGGCGACATCCGTCGCTTCCAGGGAGTTGGTCAGCACCGACACGCGCACGCCGCCGCGCGCCAGGCCGGCAAAGGACTCCGTCGCGTGCCGTCCTGGCACGAAGTACGCCGAAATCAGATCCAGCTCCGCTGCTGGCGAGTCGATGATGCGCCGGAGCCGGACCGCGAGTAGCTCCTTCCGGGAGACGCGGTCCAGCCCCTTGGCTGGATCGTCGCTCACGAGCCGCACCGGTACCCACTCGAGGGCCAGATCTCCGGCGAGCAGCTCCTGCACGAATGGCCGCCGCGCCACCGCCTCGACGTATGCCTGCGCATCCGGGTCGTGCTCGGCGCGGGCGCACAAGGCACTCAACGCCGCGAGCGATTCGGGCTTCGGCACGCGGATGACACGCGCGACCGGACAGGACGAGGCGCACTCCCAGTAGCGATCGAAGTCCGCCGAAACGTCCTGCACGACCGGTCCCACCGCGAGGACATCCAGATCAACGAACGAGAGCTCCTGATCGGCGCCGAAGTATTCGTCACCCACGTTGCGCCCGCCAACGATCGTGACCTCGTTGTCCACGGTGAACGACTTGTTGTGCATGCGCCGATTGAGACGCGAGAAATCCGTGAGATAGCCCAGCACCCGAACACGCCGGTGCACGAACGCGTTGAACAGCCGCACTTCGATGTTGGGATGGGCGTCGAGCGCGGCCAGCGTGGCGTCGAGTCCCGCGGTGGCGTTGTCGTCGAGCAGCAGGCGCACCCGTACCCCGCGATCGGCGGCGCGGTGCACGGCCCCGAAGAGCAGCGTGCCCGAGAGATCGGCGTGCCAGATGTAGTACTGCAGGTCGAGCGTCCGCTCGGCGGCGTCGGCGAGCAGCACGCGCGCCGCGAATGCGTCCCGCCCATCGCTCAGCATGACGACACCGGAGTGCCCCGGATGCGCCTGTATCTGGGGCTGCAACACCGTGGCCAGTTTCGTCTCGACCGGACTTCCGATACTCACGAAATACCTCTCCCGGCGTGCGATGACGGTTTCCAACGTGATTCTGCGCTAGGTCAGATACGGATGAGGATCCCCGACAATTCACGCGGAGGCTGTCATGACCACGCGCGCGCCCAACCGTCGCACCAGACGTCTCATACACCATGCTACCGCGGCAGTCGCACTGGCACTGTTCGCTGCGTGCAGCGACGGCAATCCCACCAGTGTGCAGCCCGAACTGAAAGTGAACGCGGTCGTATCCACCAGCCAGCTCAGATCAGCGCTCCTGACTGCGGTAGGCAGTCCGCCCTTCGCGAGTGGCAGCGCGAATTACAACGGGGGATTGTCACTGAACATGTGGGCCACGGTCCTGGATCGGAACGGTCTGGTGGTCGCGGTCGTGTTCACCGGGTCCGCGGAAGGCGACCAGTGGCCGGGCAGCCGCATCATCTCGGCGCAGAAGGCCAATACCGCCAACAATTTCAGTCTCCAGCAGCTCGCGCTGTCCACCGCCAATCTCTACGCCGCGGTGCAGCCGGGCGGCAGCCTGTTCGGCCTCCAGGACGCCAATCCGATCAACGAGGAAGTCGCCTTCGGAGGAAAAACGGAGGACTACGGAACCGAACGGGACTTCATGATCGGCAAGCGCATCGGCGGGACCAATGTCTTTGGTGGCGGCTTCCCGCTCTATGATGCCAACGGCACCATTGTGGGCGGGTTGGGCGTGAGCGGCGACACCTCCTGCGGTGATCACGCCATTGGCTGGAAGGTTCGCCATCTGCTCAATCTCGACAACGTGCCGGCCGGAGTCGCCGACGGCGGAACGGACGACAACATCATCTACGACTTCTCCGACGGCCAGAGCGCGAGCGGCTTTGGTCACCCGCACTGCATCAACCCGTCGGCGGAGACGACCATTGCCGGACTGCTGACCACGCAGTTCCCGATTGGCGCGGGCGAGTAGCGGAAACAGGGAACACAGCGCGAGCACCGGGTGCGGACAGGAAGGTGGAGCGATACGGGCCCGCATCCGGTGCACATGGCCACAGACGGGAACACGGCCGCGGCACGGGGATCCGGCAATTCCCTTTCCCCTACTCCAGCCGGTAGAGGCGCGCCGCATTGTCGCCCAACATGCGCGAGCGTTCCGCGGGCGTGACCTTCACCGCCGCGAGGCTCTCCTTCATGCTGGCAATGCTCCCGATCTGGTGCGGATAGTCGCTTCCGGCGAGCACGTGATCCGCCCCCGCGAAGTCCACGGCCTCGCGCAACGCCACCGGATCGAAGTTGACCGTGTCGAAGTAGAACTCCCGCAGGTATTCGCTCGGCGCGCGCGATATGCGCGCCCGGCAGTCAGGGAACGCTCGCCAGCCACGGTCGAGCCGCTCCGCCATGAATGGTATGGCGCCGCCCAGATGGCTGAGGACGAACCGGATGTTCGGATGGCGCTCGGGCACACCGGCAAAGACCAGGTGCGCGGCGGCGAGCGTGGTGTCGAACAAAAAGCCGACGAGCGGCATGAGCCAGTAGTCCTGCATCGCGTCCACGCTCACCGGATTCGTCGGATGGATGTGCAGGACGGCGTGCAGGCGATTTGCTTCGGCGAAGAGCGGCTCGAAGCGAGGGTCGGCGAGTGGAACGCCATTCACGTTGCTGAACAGCATGGCGCCGGCAAAGCCGGACTCCGTCATCGCGCGCCGCAGTTCGAGCACACTGGCACCCGGGTCAGACAGCGGGAGCGTGGCGAGCGCCTGGAATCGGGGCGCGTGGTCGCGCGTGATCGCGGCGAAAGAATCGTTCACCAGCCGCGCCAGCTCGATGGCGCGATCCGGCGCCTCGACGTGCGTGCCCGGTGTGGTGAGCGACAGGATCTGGGCGTCCACCCCTTCCCGCTCGAGCAGCTCGCGCCGCCAGACGATGTCGCGATGCCCGCGCACCGCGACATTGACGTCTCCGGGATAGTGCACGCAGGGATTGCCCTCGCGATCCTCGGTGACGTGCACCACGCTGTCGCCCGTGCGCAGGGCGTCGAGATACGCGGGCGGATAGAAGTGGTTGTGGACATCGATCAGCATGGGCGGGTGTTCAGATGGTGGTCGCTCGTGGCCGTGGCGTGCGGGGCCATGCCGTCGAGCGAGAAACGAAGCCGGGCGCCGACTCCGCCGCCATTCTGCTCCAATTGCGTGGCCGCGTCGCCGGACACCGTCTCCACCTCGGCGCCAAGCGCCAGCGCGGCCCGCACGTCGTCCTCGGCCTCGCGCGGATGGGCCTGCACATACTGGGAGGTGAGCAGCAGGAGATCAACCGCCCGGGCACTCAGCGCACGCCGCATGGCGGGCACGCCCAGTGCACTCCGGCCGCGTGAGCCGAGCCGCTCGAACAACTGGTCGACGAGTTTGCGAGCGCGGATGGCTCGCATGGCGGCCGCGGCATGCTTTGCCGCCTGTGCGATCGTGTCGACCGTGGCATCGTGATCGAGGGAGTCGGAGATCGTCACGCGTCCGTCGAGCGTCGCGGGCAGTGCCTCACCGGCAAGACCAGCCCATTCCGTGGTGCCACCCACGAGCACCCAGCCATTTTCGCCGGCCAGCTCCACCACGCGTGCCGCCAGTGACGCGGTCATGCGCTGGAATATGGCCCGCCGCCGATGATCGGCGCGTTCGGTTCCCAGCGCGCCGCGCGGCGCCGGCGACGACGTGGCATGCGTTTCGGCTCCGGTCCGCTCCAGCACTTCATCCTTCGCGGCCAGGGTCATGCCCGGCAGTGGCGTCAGGGTGCCCCACGTGTAGTGAAAGAGCCGCGCCGAGCGCGAGTCCACGACTGCGACGATGACCGGATACTGCTGCTTCAGCACGCGCACGTAGGGTGAAATCACGGGCCCATCGCGCCACACGACGAGCGTGGGCACACGCATCGGGACATCGGAGGCATAGCGTGGTCCATCGGGCGCGAGGAACGCCACCCAGCCTGGAGCGCCGAAGACGCCATCGATCGGCGGCCACGGGTTGTCCAGCCAGGCGGCGGCCCGATCGAATTCGGCGAGCTCCGCGGTGTCGGTAATGCGGGCGCGGGCATCGCGTACGGCCGTCATGAGCGCAGGGCGCCACGCGTGCCGCATGGCGGGGTCGGTGACACGTGCATCGAGATAGATGCTGAGCAGTCGCGTGGTCGCGTTGTCGCGCGCGAGCGTGCTGAGTTCATGCGAGTTGAGCAAATCGGCCTCCTGGTTGGGGGGAGGTGTCATCTGCATGTTACCACAGGGACACTCCCCCCGACTACCGCAGGGGACAGGCCGATCTGACGCGACGCGTACGAAGTGCCATGGTTCCGCGCCGCGCGTGCACCTGGTCGCCAGTGCGTCAGGCCGCGCGCCGCACCGAGCCCTCCGGTGAACTTTCGAGCGGCGGATGGCGCTGCCCGTGCGTGGTCAGCCAGCCGTCCACGGCGAACGCACCAGGTCCAGCGAGCGCGAGCGCCACGGTGGAACCGAGCATCGCGAGCGCGAACTCGGCGCCGTTGGGCAGGAAGAAGCCGTTCTTCATGTGCACCATGGTGATGGCGCCGAGCATGTTGAAGGCGAGGCCGAGCGCCGCGGGCCGGCTGAGCAGTCCGGCAATGAGGGCGAGGCCGCCGAAGAACTCGAGCAGCGCGATGAGCGGCCCCATCACGTGCGGAACGGGAACGCCCATCTGGGCGAACGCGCCGGAGACGCCGGCGAATCCGAAGACGAAGAGCTTCTGGGCGCCGTGCGCGAGGAAGATGCCACCGGTGACGACACGGAGCACGGTGAGCGCGCGCTGCGCCTGGCTGGGTGATGCGGGCTGACGGAACGACATGGCTGAGACCTCTGCGACGATGAAAGGTGACGCCGGACAGCTACGTGTTGTACTGCTTGGTGTTACAACACCTATTAATCGACAACAAAACCGCTACGGCTGCTGCTGCACTTCCTCCAGCAGCGCGACGAGCGTGCGCAACTGGGCATCGGACAGCGACCGGAAGCGGCGCTTCTGCTCGCGCGCCGCCTCCGCGTCGATGCTGTCAATGAGCTGGCGTCCCTCGCGCGTCAGGCGTGTGGTCACCATGCGGCGGTCCTCGTGCTTGCGCGTTCGGGCCACGAGCCCCGCGCGCTCCATGCGATCGAGGAGGCGCGTCATGTCGGGCATGCGCGTGAGCATCCGGTCGCGCAGCTCGTTGCGGCAGAGCCCGTCCGCGCCCGCCCCGCGGAGAATGCGGAGCACGTTGAACTGGGCTCCGCCCAGTCCGTACGGCGCGAGCATCTGATCGAAGTCATCGACGAGCATGGCGCCGGTGCGGATGACGCTCAGTTGCGCCTCATGCTGCAGCGTGGCGCCGGCCTTGCCGGCGGGCCGGCCGCGGGGGCGTGGGAGCGTCTGTGTCATGGCAGAATATTAAGTGTTATGACACTGGGTGTCAAGAGACATGCATCCCGACCCTGCCACCCCTCCCCGGGGAATCGGCAATCGGGA
>JBOHTE010000092.1:0-10456 GCA_050733555.1 Gemmatimonadaceae bacterium
GGCATGGCGACGGGAGTCCGGTACGGCGAGCAGATCAGGAAGAACAGACGTCATGATGGTCCGTGAAAGCGAAGCGGCGCCCGGAAATTCAGGCGCCGCTGCGAAAGATAACGGATTCCGGCCGATCAGTCGTCGCCCATGACCTTCAGGCGGGCCCGCTGCACCTTGGAGTGGGAGCGGCCGTACAGGAAGTAGATGAGCAGCCCGATCACCATCCACACCAGGAGCCGGATCCAGGTGTCCAGCGGGAGCGCGGCCATCATGGCTCCGCACACCAGAATGCCGGCGGCCGGCACCCAGGGCACGAATGGCGTGCGAAATGGGCGCGCCAGGTTGGGCTGGCGATAGCGGAGCACGATGGTGCCGGCGCACACGATCACGAACGCGAGCAGCGTACCAATCGACACCAGCTCACCGAGCAGATCGATCGGGAAGAGGCCCGCCACGACGGCGGCCACGCAACCGGTGACGATCGTCGTGATGTAGGGCGTCTGGAACTTCGGATGCACCTTGCCGAACACCGGTGGCAGCAGGCCATCGCGCGACATCGAAAAGAAGATGCGCGGCTGTCCCATGAGCATGACCAGGACTACCGAGGCAAGCCCGGCGATGGCGCCGATATTCACGAAATACGTGAGCCACTTGAGGCCGGGCCCCGCCGCCGCGATGGCCACGTACACGGGATGCGGCACGTTGAGCGTGGTGTAGTGCGCCAGGCCGGTCATCACCAGCGCCATGAGAATGTAGAGCACCGTGCAGATGCCAAGCGACGCGAGAATGCCAATGGGCATGTCGCGTTGCGGATTTCGGGCTTCCTGCGCCGCGGTGGAGACCGCGTCGAACCCGATGTAGGCGAAGAACACGACCGCGGCGGCGCGCACGACGCCGCTCCAGCCGTAGTGACCGAAGTGGCCGTTATTCGGCGGAATGAACGGGTGCCAGTTGGCGCTGTTCACGAACGCAAAGCCGAAGCCGATCACCAGGAAGACGATCGCGACCTTCACGAACACGATGACGTTGTTGAAGGTCGCCGATTCCCTGATGCCGATCACCAGCATGATCGTCATGAGCGCGATGAGCACCATGGCCGGAATGTTGATGATGCCGCCGGGATTCCGGATGATGTGATGTGTCCCCTCGACCGCGAGCGGCGCCGACGTCAGCGACGCCGGCAGTTTGACACCAAGCTCATTGAGAAACGCCACGAAGTATCCGGACCACCCCACCGCCACCGTGGCCGCGCCAAAGAGATATTCGAGAATCAGATCCCAGCCGATGATCCACGCGACGAACTCGCCCATCGTGGCATACCCGTAGGTATAGGCGCTGCCCGCGATGGGAATCATGGCCGCGAATTCGGCGTAGCAGAGTCCCGCGAACAGACACCCCAAACCCGCGACAATGAACGAGAGCACCACGGCCGGTCCCGCGTACTGCGCCGCCGCCGTGCCCGTGAGCACGAAGATCCCCGCTCCGATGATCGCTCCGATACCGAGCAAGGTGAGATTCGTGGCGCCAAGCACACGTCGCAGCGTGTCCGTTCCCTCGGCGTTCGCCTCCTCGTTCAGTACCTCAAGGCTCTTGACGGCTAACAAGCTCATTCAGGACTCCGTGATTTTTCGTTTTGGGGGCGAGCGGAGGGACGGCGTGCCGCGGGGCACCAGCAGATGGGATCCATGAGGGGCCCGAAGCGCTCAAACGATCTGTCTCAGGGCGGGCAATGTCAACCCCGCTCCCCCACCTTCCCCTTGGGAATGTTCCACCTCCCCACCAATCTCCCCTTGGGAATTGGCAATCGGGAATGGGGAATGGCGGGAATGGGAAATGGGGAGGCCGATTCCCCATTGCCACGATTCCCCATTCCCGATTGCCGATTCCCCAGGGGCGGGGTGGCGTGGGGTGGCCGATTCCCCATTCCCGATTGCCGATTCCCAAGGGCGGGATGCCAGGGCGTGGTCCGTCCTACAGGGCGTGGTCCGTCCTACAACGAGTAGTTCGGTGCCTCTCGCGTAATCGTCACGTCGTGTGGATGCGACTCGCGGAGGCCGGCGGGGGTGATGCGCACGAACTCGGTGCGGGTGCGCAGTTCGTCGATGTCCGCGCAGCCCACGTAGCCCATGCCGCTGCGCAGTCCGCCCACCATCTGATAGATCACGTCGCCCACGGGGCCCTTGTACGGCACGCGTGCTTCGATTCCTTCGGGCACGAGCTTCTTCTCCGACATCTCGCCGTCCTGGAAGTAGCGGTCCGCGCTCCCATCCTGCATGGCGGAGAGGCTGCCCATGCCGCGGATCATCTTGAAGCGGCGGCCTTCCAGCAGGAACGATTCGCCGGGACTCTCCTCGGTGCCAGCGAGCATGGAGCCCATCATCACGCTCGAGGCGCCGGCGGCGAGGGCCTTCACGATGTCGCCCGAGTACTTGATGCCGCCGTCCGCGATGACGGGCACGTCGCCCGCACCTTCCACCGCGTCGAAGATCGCCGTGAGTTGCGGCACACCCACGCCCGTGACGACGCGTGTGGTGCAGATCGAGCCCGGGCCGACGCCCACCTTCACAGCGTTCACCCCGCGCGCGACGAGCGCCGTCGCGCCATCGCGCGTCGCCACGTTCCCCGCAATGAGCTCCACGTCCGGGAACTTTTCGCGCACGAGCGACGTGGCCTGCAACACGCCGTCGCTGTGGCCGTGCGCCGTATCCACCACGAGCGCATCCACACCGGCGGCGATGAGCGCCGCCGCGCGATCCAGGTAATCGCCCCCGGCGCCCAGCGCCGCGGCCACGCGCAGCCGTCCGTGCCGGTCCTTGTTCGCGTTGGGATACTGGCGCCGCTTGTGGATGTCCTTCACGGTGATGAGCCCGCGCAGAATGCCACTGTCATCCACCACCGGCAGCTTCTCGATCCGATGCTTGCCGAGGATGCGTTCGGCTTCGTCCAGCGTGGTGCCCACCGGTGCGGTGACGAGCCCCTCGTGCGTCATGGCATCATGGAGCGGACGATCCAGATTGCGCTCGAACTGCAGATCGCGATTCGTGATGATGCCGAGGAGTCGGCCGTCGCGATCGACAATGGGAACGCCGGAGATCTTGAAGCGCATCATCAGCGCGTTCGCTTCGCGCAGCGTGGCGTCAGGGGCCAGCGTGATGGGATTGATGATCATCCCGCTCTCCGAGCGCTTGACCCGGTCCACCTCGGCGGCCTGTCGATCGATGGACATGTTCTTGTGGACGACGCCAATGCCGCCGGCGCGCGCCATGGCGATCGCCATGTCCGACTCGGTCACCGTGTCCATGGCGGCCGCGATGAGCGGGATGTTGAGCGCGATGCCCGTGGTGAAGCGGGATGCGGTGCGCACGTCGCGCGGGTGCGTCACCGAATGCCGGGGCGCGAGCAGGACGTCGTCAAAGGTGAGCGCGCTTTCCGCTCGAACCCGCGCCGTTCCGTTCTCTCTGTCCCCTGAAATGCGCGACGGCCCGCTCTCCACCTGGGTGGACGGAGCGGGCCGGTTGGGGCGAACTCTGGTAGCCATGGAGAAAGGTAGATATGCGGCGGACAATAGGGAATGGTCCGCGCCGCACGCGCGCTGCGCTACCAGACGGTTCGCCGCAGGCGCCGCCGGATGGCCGGCGGCAGGAAGAGCGCGGCGGCGCCGAGCACCGACTGCATGTTTGGGAGGCTGAGATCGGCGGGATCGCCGGCCCAGTGATCCTCCACCACGTCGATTCCCGCACGCTTCACGAGGCGGTGCAGCGCGAAAATCAGCACGTACACGTCATCCAACTGGCCCAGAAAGGGAATGAAGTCGGGGATGATATCGATGGGCATGACGACGTACGCGATCGCGCCGGCCACGATCGCCTTGTCCACGCGCGACACGCGGGGATCGCGCAGGAGACCGCCCAGCAGGCGCAGATACGCCGGGATGCGCCTGATGCTCGCCATGAGCGTGCGCTTCGCACCGCTCTGGCGCCGCGTGCGCTCGCGCGCGCGGGTCTCGCGCGTGCGGCTCTCGCGCGAACGGGAGCCACGATTGACGGTGATATCGGTCATGGGTTGGTCCCTCCCGAGCTGTTGGCGGGCGGCACGGGCGGCGGTGGCGGCGCAGGCGCCGGTGGCGCAGGTGGTGGCGGCGGCGGCGGACGCACCGCCGGCCGCGTCGCGGCATCCATGACGTCGGTCGCCACGGATTTGCCGGCGGCCGCGACGCCGGACAGCACGCCCATTGCCTTGTTCATCAGCCCCATGGTTTCCGCAATCGTGCTCGCCGACACGCGCCCCGCGCGCAAGCTGTCCTCCACGCCCTCGGCGAATCGCTGGAAGACGTTGGGCGACTGCGCCGTTTTTTCAGCGTAGCGCGACTCGAGAAACTCGACGAAGTCGAGCACCTGGTAGCCGCGCACGTCGGGCAGCGTGTCCAGCTTGCGCAGAATGCGTTCGCGTAACTGATCTTGCATGTGACGTGCCCCCGTCCATCCGGTGTCGTGGTCAGCCGCGCCAGCGCACCCGCGTGCCGCGCGCGTCGATATGCACGTAAGGATGGTGATAGTGCCGGCTCACATACAGCCCCATGCCGCCCGTGAGCTCGGGATATTCCGCTTCCACCGAATCCACCGCCGCCGCCACCACGAGCGCATCCGCGGCGGTCACCCGCCCGTCCGAATTCGCGTCGATGGCCACGTCCACCGCATCGCCGTACTGATGCCGGCTGTCCGGCGCCGCGCGTCGCACGAGGCGATTGTGCGCGGGCGTGCGGAATGCTGAATGTACGTACACCGTGTAGTGCAGGTTTCCGTCGCGGGTGGCGCGGGTGAGCCGCTCCACCACGAGTTCGAGCTTGTCGAGCACGCGCGGGCTCAGCGCCACGAAGCGCGGCCACGTGGTTTGCCCGTCCTGCGTGACGAAATCGCCGAGGTGCAGGTGCCGGCTGATCGGCAGATCCATTTCGTCGGGCATCACCTTGAGAAAGCCCTCGGGCGTGGCGGCGGCATCGGCGCTGTCGCTGTGATGGCGCTCGCCGTCATACATGCCAATGCGATAGCCATCCAGCAGGGGGCCGCGCTTCTCGACGAAGGGCACGAGCACCGCGAGCATGGGACCGGGCACGGTGAAGCGTACGCTGTCGCGATGGATGACGAGCTGGTAGAAGCCGGGCTGCGTTGGTGCGACAAGCCGTCCGCCGTCGAGCACGCGCGTGGAGTCCGTGCCCACGAGATCGGGTACTGTTTCCCAACTGTAGCGCACTCCGTGTTCAGCGCCGTGCAGTTCGACGGGATACTCCACCGCCTCGCCCGGAAGCGCGGTGCGCATCCAGACGGCACCGCTGCGCCCATAGGCATCGCTCGCCGGTTCGACGTCGGCGGCGAGCGCGCCGAAGGCGCTGTCCACGGCGAGTGTGCCGAAGGCGCTGTCCACGGAGAAGGGCGGGTGTTCGAGCGGATGCGGCGGGTGATACGCCGAGACGAACGCGACAGCGGAACAGGTCGTGAGCAGGAAGGTGAGCCGGCGTGCGATTCGGCGGTGACGGCGCGAGGACGTGCCGGTCGCGCTCGACGAAACGGACGCCGGAGCCGTCACCCGCGACCCCAGCGCGTGCGCAGACCGCGCGCGTCGACGTGCAGGAACGGCCCGTGTTTCGACGTGGCGCGATAGATGCCGGCGCCGCCGGCGAGCTCCGGGTGCGCGGCCTCGACGCGATCCACCGCGTTGCGGATGACCTTCGCGTCGCGCCAGTTCACGCGGCCATCATGATTGAGATCGCTCATGCGCCCCGATCCGGTGTTGTCGACGAAGATGTCGGCGGCGTCGCCGTACTGGTGACGGCTGTCGCGCACGCGGCCGCGGCCCACTCCCTCACGGTTGTACTCGGGAGTGCGGAAACCCGACATCACGGTCATGTGATCCACGCGCACGCCGTGATCCTCGAGATCCTCGATCACCAGTTCGAGCTTGTCCACGAGCTTGTCGTCGAGCACGAGATACTTGGGCCAGATGTCTTCCTGGTCGTGCGTGAGGAAGTCGCGCAACGCGAAGTGCTCGGACACGCGCACGTCCTCGTTGTCCGGCGTCACCTGGACGAAGCCATCGGGATTCGCATACATCTCCTGCCGCGCCGCGTGGCGCTCGTACGGCCAGAAGCCCAGCCGGTAGGAGCCGATTCTGCCATGCAGCTTCTGCGAGAAGGGAACGAGCGTGATCAGCGAGATCGGATCCGTGAGCGAGCTGTCGTTCACGGTGTACACGCCGGGCGTGCTCGCGGCGGAATCCCCGAAGAGCCGCTGCAGAATGTCTATGGCGAACGAGGGGCGGGTCGAGCTGATGAAGAAGGCGCGCAGCTTGTGGCTGCGGCCAACCAGTGAAT
Organism: Gemmatimonadaceae bacterium; assembly: GCA_050733555.1. Classification (GTDB taxonomy): domain Bacteria; phylum Gemmatimonadota; class Gemmatimonadetes; order Gemmatimonadales; family Gemmatimonadaceae; genus JADGGM01. Next base: position 6,359 of record JBOHTE010000092.1, read on the forward strand.
CGAGAAAGAGCACGTCGGCGCCGGAGAGCGCGCGCGCGCCAGGGGTGGCAGGTGTAGCAGTGGAACGCGGAGCGGGAACCGGACGGGCGTCGGCATTGAGTGGCGCACCGAAGGCGGCGCTCACTGCGCCAATGCCGACTGCGAGAGCGAGCGTGCGTACGACGCCTCCCACGCGAGGCCAGATAGACTTCACGGTTCCCTCCCTGATTCCCCTGCCACGATTGACTCCTCCCCCAAGAGAGCCGGCTCCGCGACACGCCGGCCCGGTCAGCGACCCATACCCCGACACGAGCGACGCACCCAGCCGGTAACCCTATGTAAAACTTCGGTCCATCGCTACCGGCGCGATGCGCTGAAAGGGGCCGGAACAGGGGTTCTGACTGACCAGACGATCAGTAGATGTAGACCGCCGTACCTACTGGAACCAGGCCGTAGAGATAATCAATGTCCTCGTTCCGGAGACGCACGCAGCCATGGCTGACTGCCTTGCCCACCGATGCGGGTTCATTCGTGCCGTGCAGGGCGTATCCGTCACCGAGATTCAACCGGTGGCTGCCCAGCACGCCGCGATACTTCCGCTGGTTCGTGCCGAAGGGTGGCACGATAAGTTTCTTGCCAACGACGATTTCGTGTCCCTCGCTCGTCTCGAAGGGGACAATGGTTCCGTCGGGCATTTTTCGCACCACGTTGCTGCCGTCGACGGTAATCACCGACGAGTCACCAGCCGGAATGCTGTCGCCCTTCTTGAGCTTCACGAGCTTCAGCTTGCGCTTCCTGGCGATCTCGACAAAGTGCCAGTCGGGCGGCACCCAGGGCGGATCCACGTCCTTGCTCTGCACGACGAGGCGGCCGCGCGGCGTGTCGAAGCGATATTCGTCGCGCCCGTTCTGCTTCACGAGTGTCTTGCCGCTGCCGACGGCCACCCGCGTGGAGTAGAGCGTCTCGTTCCCCACCTTGTACCACATGCGCCGGTCCGCAATGCTCACCACGATGTAGGGCGCGTTGGCGGACGGCGCATCCGCGGCCGCGACCGGCGCGGGCAGCGAATCGCCGGACGCATGCATGTCGTGCGTGAACTGGTCGAGCAGCGCCCAGTTCCTATTGAAGACCATACGATTCACGGCGAGGTGATAGCGCACCTGCCACACGGAGTAGCCCACGGCCGCCGCGGAGGCGAGCGCCACCAGCGCACCGGCAATCAGGACGGCGGTGAGACGGGCGTTGTCCCGGAAGGCGCTCGAGAGCGAGGTGAATACGCGCGGCGTCATGGCGTCATCAGTAGAAATACACGGCGGTGCCGCGCTGCACGCTGGGCATGATGGCGTCCAGATCCTCGGCGCGCAGACGGATGCTGCCGGGGAGCACGTACGCCGAGTCGGCGAGCGGGCCCGCGGCGGGCATGGAGTAGATCACGGTGCCGCCATCCAGCACGACGGCCACGGGACCCAGCGCACCCGTCACGTGCCGGTCCGCGGGCACCGGCAGCTTCCGCTCGCGATACACCCAGTCGGGAACGTCCCACGCATCGCGCGCGCCGAGCACGGCCTGCACCGTGCGCGTGCCGCGTGGCACGGCAAGGTGCACCGTATCGGGCGGGATGCCGATGCGCCGACCCGGGCCGACCTCCACCGGGCTGCGCCGCAGGAGCGCGCCGCGCCGTTCCAGATAGATGCGTCCGCTGTCCACGTCCACGCCGATGTGGATGCCGCTGTCCGCGAGTGCCAGACGCCTGACCTCCTCCTCCTGCACCTGGCGCTGGCGCGCGCGCGCGTCGAGAATCGCGTCGGTGCGCTGCTTCTCGAAGTCGTTCATGCCGGCGCGCAGCCGCGTGATTTCCTGCTCGTAGGCTGTCTGACGCGAGAGGAGCCACGCGTCCGCGCCCAGCGCCACGAGAATCACCAGCAGCGCGGCGGAAACGAATCCGCGATGGCGGCGGCGGTATTCGCCGAACGTCACTGCTGCGACATCGTGAGCACGTCGAGCAGTGGAACGCCCGACGGATCGCTGCGCCCGAAGCGCACGCGCGCGGTGATCAGCATGGACGCGAGCGGATCGATGCGCCGCGCCTGGTCCACGAGCGAGGGCGGCAGGGCGAGATACAGGAGCGCGTTCTCCGCGCCGGGACCGCGGGCGAGGAGGTAGGGCTCATCCGGTGCCATCCCCTTGCGCAGCGGGTCCGCGCTCTGCAGCGCGATCTTCTGCACGTGCCAGCGCACCGTCCGCCCGCGATAGCGGTCCGGATCGGAGCGCAGATCCGCGGCGCTCACCGCGGTGAGCACGCTCGTGTCGGCGGGAACGAGATCCGCTGCCTGCACCCATCCCTCCACGCGCACGCGAACCCACTGCCGATCGCGCGCCAGCGTGGTGACGTGCGTGCTGGAGTCGAGCGTGGCGAGCGTAGCGCCATCGGGCGCGATGCGGAGCGCCGCGCGGTGCTCCAGCGCGAACGCCGCGGCGGGGGCGGTGTCGGCGGAATCGAGCGCACCGGACCCCGAGTCGCTCACCACGCTGTCCGGGGCGGACGCCCGCGTCGTGCGCGCCGCCACCGTCGTCTGCGCGCCCCCGAGCGCGCTGGTGCGCACCCACGCCGTGCGGCGGACGTGCACCCACTCGCCCGTCGTGCTCACGCGATGCAGCCCCATTCCTTCCCGCAGCCGGGCCAGCGGCGTGCCGGAGCGGGAGGGCGTCGCGCGCAGCGTGGCGCCGTCCGCGGCGGAAATGGGATACTCCTGTCGCTTGCCGCGCACGACGCTCGTGTGCAGATAGCCGTCCAGCGTGATTTCCGTCCAGGCGCCGCGCGCGTGCTCACGCGCCACCGGCGTACCGCTGCGCAGCTCCGCCACCACACCGCCGTCCGGCGCGTTTCGCAGGTCGGTGGCGGTTCGGATGGTGGTGTGCTGCGCGCTTGCCGCGGCCGGCACGAGCATCGCGGCGAGAATTCGGATCAGTCGCATCGCTGGAAGGGGCGTGTGGGGACGCATACATTCTCATCGGCGCACTCCCGCGCCGAAAGCTAGTCGCGAACGTACTCACGAGCAAAGATGTCATCAACGGGGAAGCGCCCGGTCGTTCTGCTTGTTCTCGATGGGTGGGGATATCGCGCCGAACGCGAGGGCAATGCCATCGCGATGGCGCACACTCCCACCTGGACCTCCCTCGTGAACAAGTACCCCCACACGCTGCTCGATGCGTCCGGTCTGGCGGTTGGACTTCCGCAGGGACAGATGGGCAACAGCGAGGTCGGCCATCTCAATCTTGGCGCGGGGCGCGTGGTGCCGCAGGATCTCGTTCGCATCGATGACGCCGTGAAGGACGGGAGTTTCTACCGCAACGAGCAATTCGTGTCGCTCTGCCAGACGGTCAGGGGCAGTGGGGGGACATTGCACCTGGCGGGGCTCACTGGCATCGGCGGCGTGCACGCGGTGGACCGGCACCTCTTCGCGCTCGTGGAGCTGGCGGCGCGCGAGCACGTGCCCCGCGTCGTCATTCATGCCCTGCTCGATGGCCGCGACACGATGCCACGCTCGGCGCTGCGCTTCATGCAGGAGACGATCGAGCGCGTCGGCAACAGGGCGCAGATCGCGTCCGTCGGCGGACGCTACTACGGGATGGACCGCGATCGCCGCTGGGATCGCACCAAACTCTGGTATGACGCCATGGTGCGCGGCACCGGCCCGTCGGCCACCGATCCCATGCAGGCCATCCGCGACGCGTACGAGCGTGGCGAGAGCGACGAGTTCGTGAAGCCGATGGTGCTCACGTGCGACGGCGCGCCGCTGGCGCCGTTCCATGACGGCGATGCGCTGATCCTGTTCAATTTCCGCGCGGATCGCATGCGGCAGATCGTGCGGGCGCTCACGCAGACGGGATTCGCCAACTTCGACGTGAGCGGGCGGCCCGCGGTGAAGATCGTGACGATGACCATGTACGACGAGACGTTCGATGTGCCGGTTGCGTTTCCCCCGCTCGTGCTCTCGCGCATCGTGGCGGAGGTGCTCGCGGACCAGGGGAAATCCCAGTTCCGGACCGCCGAGACGGAGAAGTATGCGCACGTGACGTACTTCTTCAACGGCGGGTTCGAGACGCCCTACCGTGGCG
>JBOHTE010000093.1:0-2866 GCA_050733555.1 Gemmatimonadaceae bacterium
CGCTTCCCCGCGGCGCAGCGACGCGAAGCGGAGCGCGCCGCGGGTATTGCCCCTCAGAACCCCGTCGGCTGCCGTCCGCGGAACCGGATGCGCCCTTTCTTCATGAACCCGTCGTACTTCCGAAGCAGAAGATGCTGCTGCAACTGCTGGATCGTATCGAGGCCGACACCCACCACGATCAGCAGTGACGTGCCGCCAAAGCGGAACGGCACGTTGATCATTTCCAGCACCCAGAACGGCAGCAGCGCAATCAGCGTCAGGAAAATCGCGCCCGGCATCGTGATGCGCGACATCACGCGGTCGATGTACTCCGCCGTCTTCCCCCCCGGCTTCACCCCGGGAATGAACCCGCCCTGCTTCTTCAGGTTCTCCGCGATGTCGATCGGATTGAAGATGATGGACGTGTAGAAGTAGGTGAAGAACACGATCAGGAACGCCGTCAGCGCATAGTACAGCCAGGTGCCGGGCTGCATGTACTCGGCCACCTGCTGCGCCCACGGCGTCTTGCTGAACTGCGCGATCGTTCCCGGCACGACGATGACCGTCTGCGCGAAGATGATCGGCATCACGTTCGCCGCGTTCATGCGCAGCGGAATGAAGTTCTTCGCCGATTCGCGCTGGCGGCCGCGCGCCATCGTCCGCTGTGGGATCTGGATCGGCACGCGCCGCGCCGCCACGGTGATCGCCACCGTTCCCGCCACGACGCCCAGCATCACGACCGCGAGAATCGCCAGCTTGAGCGGCGACAACGCTCCGGTCGTCACGAAGTTCATGGTCTGCACGATGGCTGGCCAGAAGCCTTCGACGATCGAGAAGAAGATCAGCAGCGATGCACCGTTGCCCACGCCGCGCTCGGTGATCTGTTCGCCCATCCAGGTGACGAACATCGCGCCGGTCGTGAGGAACAGCGTCATCTGCAGGCGGAATCCGAAGCCCGGATGCGCCACCGCGCCCTGCAGCGACTCGGTGAACAGGGCGAATCCCCACGCCTGCATGATGGCGATGCCCACCGTCATGTAGCGCGTCCATTGCTCCACGCGTTTTCGCCCCTGCTCCTCGCGCTGCATCTTCTCGACCGTCGGCAGCACCGCGCCGAGGATCTGGAACACGATGCTCGCGGAGATGTAGGGGATGATCCCCAGCGCGAACAGCGTGGCGCGCGAGAGGCCGCCACCCACGAACAGGTCGTAGAGCCCCAGCAGACCGCCCCCCTGCTGCGACTTGAAGAAGTCCAGCAGCGCCTGAACGTCAATGCCCGGAGCCGTGATGTGCGCGCCAATGCGATAGACCACGAGACACAGCAGCGTGAAGCCGATTCTCGACTTCAGCTCCGGTGTCTTGAACAGATTGGCGATTGCGGTGGCTGGATTGCTCTGGCTCTGCGCCATGTTACTCCTCGACGCGGCCTCCGGCCGCGACAATCTTTTCGCGAACGGACGTGCTGACCTTCACGCCCTTCACCGTGACCGCGCGCGTGACGTCGCCATTGGCCAGCAGCTTGGCCGGCCCCTTTCCCTGGCGAATGAGTCCTGCCGCGGCCAGCGTCTCCACCGTGACCTCCGTCCCCTCTGGCAGGCCGTCGAGATCACGCAGGTGCACGATCTGGCTCTCCACCCGGTTCGGATTCGTGAAGCCGCGCTTGGGCAGCCGGCGCGTGAGCGGCATCTGCCCGCCCTCGAAGTGCGGCTTGCCGCCGCCCGGACCATGATGCCCCGCGCGTGCCTTGATTCCCTTGTGTCCCTTGCCGGATGTCTTTCCCGTTCCCGATCCCGGGCCACGCCCAAGTCGCTTGCGATTACGCGTGGCGCCGGGAGCGCCCACGAGGTTGTGCAGGCCAATCTTCTCGCGGACAGCGCCGTCGTCGTTCTGCTTTGCCACGGTTCGTTACTCCTCCACGGACGTCACCTTCACCAGGTGACGCACTTGCTTGAGCTGGCCCCGGAGCGGAGCCGAATCCTGCTTGACCACGACAGCCTGGTGATGCCGGAGCCCGATGGCTTCGAGCGTGCGGCGCAGCCGCGCCGGATGACCAATGGCACTGCGCACCTGCTCGATGCGCACCTTGCCATTCGTCAGCGTGTTCGGCTCCGTCCGCGCGGGTCCGCGCCCCGGATGCCAGACAAACGTGCGTGCCATCAGACCTTCTCCTTCGACTTCGCGCGCGACCGATAGGGCAGACTCGACACCTCGATCTCCCGCTCACGCGCAACCTGCTCGACCGTGGTGAGATGCGACAGCCCGCTCATCGCCGCCCGCACCATGTTGTGCGGATTCGTGGACCCCAGGCTCTTCGTGAGAATGTCGGCCACGCCGACGCACTCGAGCACGGCGCGTACCGCGCCGCCCGCGATCACGCCGGCACCCGGTGCCGCGGGCTTCATGAGCACCCGCCCCGCGCCGTGCCGCCCCACGATCTCGTGCGGAATGGTGCCGCCCGTGAGCGGGACATGGACCATGGCGCGGCGCGCCGCATCCACGGCCTTGCGCACGGCCTCGGACACCTCGTTCGCCTTGCCCATGGCCACGCCAACCCGACCCTGGCCGTCACCCACCGCCACCAGCGCGTTGAAGCTGAAGCGCCGGCCCCCCTTCACGACCTTGGCCACTCGGTTGATCGCCACGACGTTTTCGATGAAATCGGTACCTTCGCGGCCACCATCCGATCCACGACCGTCGCCGCGTCCCTGGCGGGAATCACCGCCACGCCCAGCACCCGGACCACCCCGGCCACCACCCGGTCCGCCGCGACCACCGCCACCCGGCCCGCCGCGACCACGGCCACCACCGCCACGTCCACCGCGGCCGCCGCCAGGTCCGCCCCGGCCGCCACCCGGCCCACGCCCACCGCCGCCGCCACCACCACCAC
>JBOHTE010000094.1:0-2392 GCA_050733555.1 Gemmatimonadaceae bacterium
GTCGTGAGTGGTGAGTCCAATGACCAGCGACCACCCACCGTGTTTCAGCGCTCGGAGTGCTCCACTCCGCGCGAAAAGTACCCGGTCGAGCGACCGGGGATGCTCGTTGGGGCCCGGGCCCCGCGGACGAGCGGCGTCCATGTGGATCACGTGATCCGCATCCGGCGCGGAGCGAGTGTAGGTGAACCAACGAACGTGGAGTTCGACAATGCATCTGTACGCTCTCATGCAGGCCGCCGCGTCGTTCTCGCGTGAATACGCGGGCGCGTGGGCGATGCTCGGCGCCGGTGTCGGTGCCGGCCTCGCCACGATTGGCGCTGGTATTGGTATTGGCAGGATCGGTGGACAGGTGGCCGACGCGATCGCGCGTCAGCCGGAGGCCAGTGGTCAGATCGCGACCCAGGGCCTGATTCTCGCCGCGCTGGTGGAAGGCGTGGCGCTGTTCGCCGTCGTCATCGCGTTCCTGATTCAGAACAAGTTCGCGTTCTAGCGTGCCGGTGCGCGGCAGGACCCGGGTCCTCCGCGCCCTCACGGCCCGCTCGACGCACCACACACCGCAGAGACCTCAATGCGCGCCTCGCTTCTCGCCACGCTGATCTCGCTCGCTGCCGCGCTTCCCGCCGCCGCGCAGGAAGCGCCTGTCGCGCCGCCCAAGCTGCTGTCGCCGAACGGCGGACTGATGGTGTGGACGCTGGTCATCTTCCTCCTCCTCATGTGGGTGCTCACCAAGTTCGCGTTCAAGCCGATCACGGCCGCCGTCGAGGCGCGCGAGAAGGCGCTCGAGGACGCGATCGATGCCGCGCGGCGCGATCGCGACGAAGCCGCGAAGCTGCTCGACGAACACCGCAAGTTGGTGGATCAGGCGCATGCCGATGCGCAGACGTTCATCGTCCAGGGACGCGCGGCCGGCGAGAAGGTGAAGGCCGAGCTCATCGAACAGGCGCACCGCGAACAGCAGCACGTGATCGAACGTGCCCAGGCGGAGATCGACAGCGAGCGCGAACGCGCGCGACTCGATCTGCGCCGCGAGGCGGTGGACCTCGCCGTACGCGGCGCGGGGCGCGTCATCGAGCAGAATCTCGACACCGAGAGCAACCGCGCGCTCGTCGAGAACTTCCTTGCGTCGCTCACCCCCGCCGTGAGCAAGGCCTGATGCGCGAGACCACGATTGCGCGCAACTACGCAGAGACGCTGGTCGCGCTCGCGCGCCGTGCCAATGATCTCGATGGCTGGGGCGGCATGATGGACGAAGTCGTGAGCGCCATCCAGAGTGATCAGCGGCTGGACCGCTTTCTGGAGTCGCCGCGCGTGAGCGCCGCATTCAAGAGCGAGCTCGTGGCCAGGGCATTCGCGGACCGGCTGCCGCGACTCTTCGTGCGCTTCCTGCAGGCGGTGATCACGCACCGCCGCCAGCACCTGCTCCCCGATATCGCCTTCGAGTATCACTCATTCGTGGATCAAATCGAGCATCGCGTGCATGCGGACGTCACCCTCGCCGCCGAGCCCGATCGCGAGGAGGCCGCGGCGGTCACGAAGCGGCTCTCGGCGCTGCTCAACAAGACCGTGGTGCCGCACTTCCGTGTGCGCCCAGAGATTCTGGGCGGCACCATCGTGCGCGTGGGCGACATGGTCATGGACGGCTCGGTGCGACGGCGGCTGTCGCGGTTGCGGAGCCGGATGCTGGGCGCAGCGAGGTAGCTGGCCGCTCCCCACCGCCCTCCCCTTGGGAATTGGCAATCTGCCGCTCCCAATGGCCCTGCCCTTGGTAATGGGCAATCGGGAATGGGGAATCGTGGGAATAGGGAATCGGAGGCCAGTCAATCGAATTCCCTGAAGTCGGCGTAGATTGATCTGTCCGATCTATCGATTCCCATAGAGCGGCGCGGCTGCCCGGCCGGCTGACCGACCCGTTGCCAGGCGGCGCCACGAGCTGCCAGCTACCAGCCACCAGCTACCAGATGCTCGCCTTTCTGCTCCTCGTGCCCCAGATCGCGTCCACGACGCCGCCGTCGGGCGACACGACGGGGTACTGGCAGCAGCGCATCGCGTATACCATCGTCGCGCGATTGGATGAGCGCGAGCAGAACATCCATGCGCACGGCGATCTGGTGTACGTGAACCAGTCGCCCGACACGCTGCACGAGATGTATTTCCAGCAGTATCTCAACGCGTTTCGCCCCGGGTCGCGCTGGAGCGCGGTGGACGAGCGCGAGGGGCGGGTGCGCTACCAGCGCATGAAGGATCCGGATTACGCGTACGAGCGGTTCACCACCGTGCCCACGTTCGACGGCACGCCGGTGGCGCACGAGTATCCGCTGCACCCGGACAGCACGGTCGTGCGCTTCGCGCTGCCGAACCCGCTCGCGCCGGGCGACTCCGTGCGCATTCACCT
>JBOHTE010000095.1:0-1073 GCA_050733555.1 Gemmatimonadaceae bacterium
ACCGTGTCCCGCGCCATGTCGCCACGCGCCGTGACACGGAAGAAGAACCCGTGCAGGTGCAGCGGATGCACGTCGGCCGTCGCGTTGATCACGCGCCAGTGTATCGAATCGCCCTGCGCATACGTCAGGCGTTCGGTGTTGGGCCACGGCATTCCGTTGAACGTGAAGAATCCGTTCGCGCGGTCGTCCAGACCATTGGGCAGCTTGCGCGGGACGTACCACTGCACCACGAACACCCGATCGGGCTGCGGCGTCCCGACTGCGGAGTCCACAATGAGCGCGCCGTTGAGCTGTCCGTCCTGGTAGATGCGGTCATCAAAGGCAGCGCCCGAGTTCGTCGCCCAGTAGTAGAATGTTCCCGCGACGTCGGCCGTGAAGGTGACTTCACGCGTGGCGCCCTCGGGCACGATGAGCGTGTCCATCACTGTCGAGTGTCGCGCCGAGAGCCCGTGCACGATGAGCGTTCCGGTGACGGCGTTGTGCACGCGCACGTGCACGCGCATGCCTTCGCGCACGCGAATCATCGGACCCGGGGTCTGGAGCGACTTGCCCGTCTCACCGAATGCGAGGATCGGGACCGCTGGTCCAGCAGGGCCGTAGGGATGCCAGTCGCCCGCGCGAGCCTCGAGGCTCACGTCGAGCGTTCCGTTCTTCAACACGCCGGCAGCAGTACGATTCTCGTTCGCGACCACGGCTGTAGAGGCGCGCGGCGCCATCAGGCGCGGCGCGATGTGTCGCCCGGCAGCCAACGCAAAGGCAAGCCCAAGCGGGAGGACCAGCGCATTCAATTTTGACATGGGGGGGGAAAGGATGGTGTGCCCGGCGAGGCGTTGTCGACTCGTGTGAGGCGCCACAACAGTATCGCCGGAGGCGTCGCAAGGCAAGACGAGTATCCCGACAGCGAACTCCGATCCGCGGCAGTCGTCAGTTCCAGTCCGTACGGAATCGCTTGACCGCCCTGCGCCGAGCGGCGCATCTTGGCCCACTTCTTTCCCATCGGATCCCACCCCGTGAAACCCAGGGAACTCACGCTGCGCGGGCTGCTCCTCGGCGCGCTCATCACGACGCTGTTC
>JBOHTE010000096.1:0-1255 GCA_050733555.1 Gemmatimonadaceae bacterium
GCCCCCAGTTAAGCACGCTCGCCCACTCCCGGAGGAGTTCGTTCCATGAACATGTCGCTCATTACGCTCTATCATTCGATGGGGTGGTTCGCCAAGGGCATTGTCGTCGTGCTCGTGATCATGTCCATCTTCTCGCTGACCATCATGGTCCAGAAGTGGTGGAGGCTGAGGAAGGCGCAGTCCGAGACGCGCAAGTTCGCGCCGGAGTTTTCGCAGTTCCTCGAGGAGGACAACCTCAACGAGGCGATCAAGCTCGCTGAGAGCTACAAGAAGTCGCACGTGGCGCGCGTGCTGGGCGGTGCGCTCAGCGAGGTGAAGCCGCTGCTGCAGGATGGGTCCGTGACGGTCGCCGACATCAACTCGGCCGAGCGCGCGGTGGAGCGCAACATGATGATCATCGTCTCCGAGCTGAAGCGCGGCATTGCCGTACTCGCGACGGTGGGCGCCACGGCGCCATTCGTCGGTCTGCTCGGAACGGTCATGGGTATCGTGAACGCGTTCACGGGCATGGCGCAGTCGGGCGCGGGCGGACTGGGCGCCATCTCGGCCGGTATCGCCGAGGCGCTGATCACCACGGCGCTCGGTATTCTCGTGGCCATTCCGGCGGTGTGGGCGTTCAACTACTTCAGCACGAAGATCGACAACCTCACCGTGGAAATGACGTACACCTCGAAGGAGATGATCGACTATCTCATCAAGGGGGTGGCGGGTGAGTTCGGCCGGTCGCGCTTCACGCGCGAGTTCAATGCCGCCGCCGGCGGCAGCGCAGGCACGCCGGTTTCGCAGTAACCGCTCCCGACCGAGAGGAGTACTTTCATGGCAATGTCCACAAGCGGGGGCGGCGTCAGGGCGGAGCCGAACGTCACGCCGCTGATTGACGTGATGCTCGTGCTGCTGATCATCTTCATGATCGTGACGCCGCTCATCAACTCCGGCTTCCAGGCCCAACCCCCGGTAGGCATCAACATCAAGTCCAACCCGGAGGAGAATGGGGACCAGGTACTGGGGATTGACGCCGACGGCAACTATTACCTGAACAAGCGACGCATCGATAACACGACGCTCGCCGAGCAGCTCAAGGCGATCTTCGACGCGCGCACGACGGACAAGATTCTCTACCTCAAGGCGGACAAGAACCTGCAGTACTCGAAGATCATTGATGCGACCGACATCGCCTCACACGCCGGCGTGCGCGTCATGGCCGCGATAACCGATCAGCAGCCGGGTACGCACTCCACGGTGCCTGGCGACATCG
>JBOHTE010000097.1:0-2948 GCA_050733555.1 Gemmatimonadaceae bacterium
CCTCTACCCCACGAATGCGCCGGACTCCGTGACGCTGGCGCGCTTCCTCGCCGTCCCGGATGCCGCGGCGAGGTTCGCCGCCGCGCAGTACACGCAGTCGCACCCGCGCGTCGCCATGGCGCATTGAGGGCGTCGCCATGCATCACGCGCATGTCGATCGCATTGTCAGCCTGGAGCCGGGCCACTGCGCGCGCGCGCTCAAGTGCGTGTCGCTTCGCGATGCGGCGCTCGGCGAGCACTTTCCCGGCAACCCGGTGTTGCCGGGGGTGTTCCTGCTCGAAGCGCTCGCGCAGACCGCCGGCGTGCTGCTCTGGAAATCCACTGGCGAGCAGCGTCTCGCGGTCATGGCGTCCATTGACCGCGCACGGTTCATCTCCTTCGCGCGCCCGGGCGACGCGCTGCAGCTCGACGTGGACATCGAGGAACACGCCGGGGACGTCGCTCGGATTCGGGGACGGGCGTCGTGCGATGGACGCGATGTCGCGGTCTCGAGGATGACCTTTCGCCTCGTGGAGTTCGAGTCGCTGATCGCGCCATACTACGCCCCCGCGTTCCGGCAGATGATGGCGACCTGGCTCGGCGAATATCCGGTGCTGTCCAATGCGTGAACGCATCGCTGTCACCGGCCTCGGTGTCGTCACGTCCATTGGCGTGGGCGCGGACGCATTCGCGGACGCGCTGCGCTGCGGCCGGTCTGGCGTGGGTCGCATCACCGCGTTCGACTGTCGCGACTTCGGCACGCAGATCGCGGCGGAAATCGCACCCGGCGCGCTGTGCGTGGAGGACTATGTTGAGCCGCGCAAGATGGTGAAGCACATGAGCCGCGCGACGCAGTTCGCCGTCGTCGCGGCCGCGCTCGCACGTGAGCATGCGCGACTGGGCGCCGGCGACGCGGACCCGGAACGTATCGGGGTGTGCATCGGCGCCGGCGGCATGGGCCCGGTGGACCTCGACATGCTCGCCAGCCAGGCCAACGCCGTCATTCGCGCGGCGGCCCGCACGGGCGGTTCGGCCTTCGACATCCCCGCCTTCGCGAAGGCGTACGCCGAGCAGGTGAATCCCATTGTCAGCCTTCGCGGACTGCCGAATCTCGCCGCCGCGCACGTTGCCATCCAGCAGGGCGCGCGCGGACCCAACTACACTGTCACCACCGCATGCACCTCGGGCACGCAGGCGATTGCGCTGGGGATGCGCATGATCCATCAGGGCGACGCCGACGTCGTGTTCGCGGGCGGCACGGATGCGATGATCAACCCGGTGGGCGTGCTCGGCTTCTCGATGCTCGGCACGCTGTCACGAGCGAACGACAGTCCCGAATGCGCCAGCCGGCCGTTCGATCGCGATCGCGACGGCTTCGTCATTGGCGAAGGCGCGGGAATGGTCGTGCTCGAGCGGGCGAGCGTTGCCGCCGATCGCGGCGCGCCCATTCTCGCGGAGGCCGCCGGCTGCAGCGTGACGTGCGACGCGTACCGGATCACCGACGAGCGCCCCGACGCCTCGGGAGCCGCGCGGGCGATCACGCTGGCGCTTCGGGATGCGGGCGCGAGCGTCGCCGACCTCGGCTACATCAACGCGCACGGTACGGGCACCGTGATGAACGATCGCGTGGAGACGCGCGCCATCAGGACGGCGCTCGGTGCCCATGCGTTCGCTGTCCCCGTGAGCTCCACCAAGTCCATGATCGGCCATCTCCTCGCCGGCGCCGGCGCCGTGGAGTACGTGGTCACCGTTCTGGCGCTGCGTGACGGCTTTCTGCCACCCACCATCAACTACGAGCACCCCGATCCGGAGTGCGACCTGGACTACATCCCCAATCGCGCGCGCGCTGCGCGAATCGACGTGGCGCTCAGCAACTCATTCGGATTCGGAGGACAGAACGCATGTGCCCTGATTCGCCGGTGGTGAACGCGGCCCCATACGCGGAACTCGTGTGCACGCTCATCGCGGAGGTCCTCACGGTGCCGCGCTCCAGCGTGCAGCTCGACTCCGCGCTGATGCACGACCTCGGCGCCGAGTCACTCGACTTCATGGATCTGGTATTTCGCATCGAGGACGCGTTGAGCCGTGACATTCCCATGGGACGGTGGGAGCAGTTCGTGGAGGAGCGCCTTCCGTGCGGCGACCACGCGCAGACCATCACCGCGGCAATCGTGCGCGAGTTCGCCGAGCGTGAAGCGTGCCGGTGTTGATGTGCCGGTGTTGATGTGCCGGTACGGCACTGATGGCCGGCTGGCGATCGTGCTGCGTGACCCGGATACGCCGCGGTCGTTCGGACGACGACGGCGTGTGGCGGACGAACGGGCGGGTGCCCATGCCCGGCGGCTCGCGCTCGCGGCGTACGGTGCGACATACGGTGCGGCATATGGTGCGGCATATGGTGCGGCATCACTGCGCGCGCGAGTGTCGGTGTCCCATACGAAGGGGTCGGCGGTGGCACTCGTCGGTTCACCCGACCGAATGATCGGCGTGGACCTGGCGGCGATAGCGCGCGTTACGGAGCGGCACGCCGGCGCCGTGCTGTCCGAGGAAGACTGGACGGCGCTCGAGGCGATTCCGCTTCCGTTGCGGCGAGCGATGGGATGGGCGCTGAAGGAGGCAGCGGCGAAGGCCACCGGTGCCGCGCAGCACTACTTCCCGTCGCGGGTGCGCCTGGTACCGGATGACGCGAGCGGGTTGCCGTGCGCGCAGCTCACGGGCGTCGAACGCATGCGCTTCGACAGCGACTGGCTCGAGATTGGCGCGTTGCTTTGTGTCGTCGTGCGGGCTCAGGCGAGGTGCAACGCCAGCGCCTTGCGCGAATGTACACCGACCTTGGTGAAGACGCGTTCGCCGTGATGGCGCGCGGTGTGGATGCTCACGCCGAGTGCTCGGCCGATGTCCGCGTCACTGGCGCCCTCGGCGAGGAGAAGGGCGACTTGCGCCTCGCGCGCGGTCAGGCGGAATCGGGC
>JBOHTE010000098.1:0-3235 GCA_050733555.1 Gemmatimonadaceae bacterium
GACGAGCAACCACGGCCATGATCACCCCTCCTCGGACAACAGATCCATCTCCTCGTCGCGGATCGACTCGGGCCAGCACCATCCCGCGAGCGAAACGATCACGAGCACCAGCCCGAGTATCGCCAGCCACCACACGCCGAAGAGCAATCCGTAGAACGTCACCGTCATCATTGCCGCGAGAATGAGCGGCCAGAGTGAATCCTCGGGCATCTGCAGGATCTCGTAGGCGTCGGAGTCGAGCGCCGACGTGCCGAAGGTTTCACGCCCGCGGTCGAGCACCGGTCCAATGCCGACCAGCGTATGGTGCTCCTCACCAAGACGGCCCTCCCACAGCGGATGGCGGCTCCGGACGGTGGGAATGACGGCGAAGTTGTAGGGTGGAGGCGGCGAGGACACCGACCATTCGAGCGTGGGAGCATCCCAGGGATTGTCGCCCGCCTCGGGACCCACGGAGAGGCTGCGGAAGAAATCCACCAGGAAGAGCAGCACGCCCAGCGCGAATACGTACGCGCCGATGCTGGTGATGAGATTGATGGTGTCCCAGCCAAGTCCGGCCTGATACGTGTAGATGCGGCGCGGCATGCCCAGCATGCCGGAAATGTGCATCGGGAAGAACGCGAGGTTCGCGCCAATGAACATGAGCCAGAACACCCAGCGCCCGTATCGCTCGCTGAGCATGCGCCCCGTCATCTTCGGAAGCCAGTAATACAGCGCGGCGAACACCGGAAAGACGTTGATGCCAATGAGCACATAGTGCAGATGCGCGACGACGAAGTAATTGTCCGTGAGCTGCCAGTCGAAGGGCACTGCCGCGGTCATGACGCCGCTGACTCCGCCAATCACGAAGAGCACGATGAAGCCAATGAGAAACAGGAACGGCGTCCGGAACACCGGCTTGCCGTGCCAGATGGTGGCGATCCATGCGAAGATCGAGACGCCACTCGGAATTGCAATCATCATGCTGGCGGCGCTGAAGAACGTCGTGGCCAGCATGGGCAGACCGGTGGCGAACATGTGGTGCACCCACACGCCGAAGCCGAGAATCGCTGTGGTGATGGTGGACAGCGCGACGAACGTGTAGCCCGCGAGCGGCCGGCGGGCGAACGTCGGAATCATGTCCGACGCGAGGCCAATGGCAGGCAGCACGATGATGTAGACCCACGGGTGGCCGAACATCCAGAACAGATGCTGCCAGAGCAGCGGATGCCCGCCTTCGGCGGCATCGAAGAAGTGCATGCCGAAGCGCCGGTCGAAGTAGAGCATCACGCACGCGGCGGAGAGCGCGGGCAGCGCGAAGATGATGGCGACGGAGGCGCTCAGCGTGCCCCACATGATGATGGGCACGCGGTTCAGCGACATGCCCGGCGCGCGCATCTTGAAGAACGTCACGACGAAGTTGACCGCGCCCACGGTCGTGGAAATCGTGATGAAGATCAGGCCCAGCGCGTAGAAGTCGATATTGAGACCGGGTGAGTAGGTGCGTCCGGTCATCGGCACGTAGGCGAACCAGCCCCCATCGGGCGCCTGGCCAATGAGAAAGCTCGTGTAGATGAAGACGCCCGAGAGCAGGAAGGTCCAGTAGCTCAGCGCGTTGACGCGCGGGAATGCCATATCCCGCGCGCCGATCATGAGTGGCCAGAGATAGTTGCTGAAGCCGGACAGGATGGGCGACGCGAACAGGAAGAGCATCGTTACGCCGTGCATCGTGAAGATCTGATTGTACTCCTCGGCGTCGAGCAGATGGAGGTTCGAATGAATGAGCTGCGTGCGCATGAACGCCGCCTCGATCCCGCCGGCCAGGAAGAACACCAGCGCGGTCACGATGTAGCGTTTGCCGATGGATTTGTGGTCCACCGTCGCCAGTACGCCGTACAGGCCGGGCGCGGTCTCCCAGGTCCTTGCCAGCTGCTCGACGGGCGCCGTCGGCGCCGTTGTGATCGCCACGTCTCCTCCTGTCATCCTCACCCCTACTTCAACGTCTCGAGCCAGGCCACGAGCGCCTGCAGATCGCCGGGCGGCAGCGACATGGTGGGCATGTCGTTCCCCGGTTTGATGCCCTGTGCGTTGGCGATCCATCCGGCCAGATTGCCCGGCGTGTTCGGCAACGTGCCGGCCGCGAGCGTGCGCCGGCTGGCGATGTGCGTGAGGTCCGGTCCGATCTGTCCCATGGCGGCTGTGCCACCGACCGCGTGACAGGCCGCGCACGCCGACCGCGTGAAGATGCGCTCGCCCGTGGCAGCGACCGGATCGGCGGGCGGTTGCGGAGGCTGCCGCTGCTGGTCCAGCCAGTGCTGGAAGTCGGCCGGTGACTCGGCCACAACAAGCAGGTCCATGTGTGCGTGCTGCAGGCCGCAATACTCGGCGCATTCACCCCAGTAGGTGCCCGGCTTGTCCGCTTCCATCCACATGGTGTTCTGCTGCCCCGGAATGACGTCCGTCTTGCCGGCCAGCTTCGGCACCCAGAAGCTGTGCACGACATCGGCGGACACGAGCTCGAGTCGCACCGGTTGCCCCACCGGCACGTGAATCTCGTTGGCGGTCACAACCTGCTGCTCCGGCGACTTGGCGGTGTCGATCACCTGCCACCACCAGCGGTGGCCGACGATCCGGATGGTGGCGACGGGCGTTGCGGGCGGCGTGGCGACAGCCGATTGCACAAAGAGCGTGAAGAGCAGCGCACCGATGAGAATGACCGCCGGAATGACGATGCCGCCCCACACGATGAGATTGATGGATCCGTTGGGACGGATCACCACACTCTCGGGCTGTTCCGCGCGCGCGGCGCGCTGGCGAAACAGGGCCGCAAGCAGAATCAGGCTGACCACGAGCAGCACGGCCAGCGAGATGATCGTGAGCACCCAGCCGAGCACCGCGATCTCGTGCGCGGCTGGGCCGGCCGTGCCGAATATGGCCGGTGATCCCGACGGAATCGCGATCACGGTACATCCTCGTTCATGCTCTTGTTCGGCTCGCGGGACGTGATCTGCTGGCCCGTTCCCGGATTGAGCGTCCGGACGTAGGCGACGAGCTTCCAGATCTGATCCTCCGTGAGCATGCGCCCCCACGCGGGCATGCCCTTGGCGCGTCCGGCGTAGATCGACTGGAACACACTCGCGTCGTCGCCTCCGTAGCGCCAAAAGTTGTCGGCCAGATTGGGTCCCATTCCGCCCTGTCCCGTGAAGCCGTGGCAGGCCGCGCAATTCATGCGAATGAAGAGATTCTCGCCCTCCTTGAT
>JBOHTE010000099.1:0-2287 GCA_050733555.1 Gemmatimonadaceae bacterium
GGTTGCATCAGTGCGGGTTGCCGAAGACGATGGCGGTCGAGCTCTTCAAGCCGTTCATCATCCACAAGCTGGTGGAGAAGGGAATCGCCGAGACCGTCAAGCGCGCCAAGAAGATCGTCGAGCGCGAGAGTCCCGAGGTGTACGAGATCCTGGAGGAGATCATCCAGGACCACCCGGTGCTGCTCAACCGCGCCCCGACGCTGCATCGCCTGGGGATCCAGGCCTTCGAGCCCAAGCTGGTCGAGGGCAAGGCGATCCGGATTCACCCGCTGGTCTGCGCTGCGTTCAACGCGGACTTCGACGGCGACCAGATGGCGGTGCACGTGCCGCTCTCGTTCGAGGCGCAGCTGGAATCGCGGCTCCTCATGCTGTCGTCGAACAACATCCTCAAGCCCTCGGACGGGCGCCCCGTGGCGGAACCGAGCCAGGACATCGTGCTCGGCTGCTACTTCCTCACCAAGGGGCCGCGCGATCTGGAGCAGCAGCTCCCGGATGCGCCCCACTTCGGCACGCTGGCCGAGGTGGAGATGGCGCACGCCCTGGGCAGGGTGACCTACCACAGCGCCTGTCATTTCCTGGTGGATGGCACCGGGGCGGCGGGCAAGTGGGTGGGCACCACGGTAGGGCGCGTGCTGTTCAACAGCATCGTGCCGCCGGCGCTGGGCTATCAGAACAAGGACATGAAGAAGAAGGCGCTCTCCGAGCTGGTCTTCGACTCCTACCGTACGCAGGGGCTCGCGGCCACGGTGCAGTTCCTCGACCGGCTCAAGGAGTTCGGCTTCCGGAACGCCACCATGGGCGGGGTCTCGATCGGCATCGAGGACCTGGAGATTCCGTCGGAGAAGGCCACGCTGCTGCAGGAGGCTGAGGCCCGGGTGGACCGCTTCACGCGAGCCTATCAGACGGGCAACATCACGAACGGCGAGCGCTACAACAAGGTGATCGACACCTGGACGCACGCCAACAACGACGTCGCGGATGAGATGGTGAAGGCCATGCGCGAGTCGAAGAACGGGCTCAACCCGGTGTTCATGATGTTCGACTCGGGCTCGCGCGGCTCACGCGACCAGATCCGGCAGCTGGCCGGGATGCGCGGCCTGATGGCCAAGCCGCAGAAGAAGCTCACTGGCGGCATCGGCGAGATCATCGAGAGCCCGATCAAGTCGAACTTCCGCGAGGGGCTCTCGGTGCTGGAGTACTTCATCTCGACGCACGGCGCGCGCAAGGGACTGGCGGATACGGCGCTCAAGACGGCCGACGCCGGCTATCTGACGCGCCGCCTCGTGGACGTCGCGCAGGACATGACGATCACGGAGGAAGACTGCGGCACGATCCTGGGCCTCGAGGTGGGCGCGCTAAAGGAGGGCGAGGACATCATCGAGCCGCTGTCGGAGCGCATCGTCGGGTGCGTGGCGGCGGAAGACGTGGAGGATCCGCACGAGGTGGATGAGGCCGGCCGCCGGACGCTGCTCGTCGAGGCGGGCCAGCTCATTGAGGAGGAAGCCGCGCGCGCGATCGAGGATGCGGGGATCGAGACGGTGCGCATTCGCTCCGTGCTCACCTGCGAGGCCAAGCGCGGGCTCTGTCGCATGTGCTATGGCCGCAACCTGGCCACCATGCAGATGGTGGATCTGGGTGAGGCGGTGGGCATCCTGGCGGCGCAGTCCATTGGCGAACCGGGGACGCAGCTCACGCTGCGCACGTTCCACATTGGCGGCACGGCGGCGCGCATTGCCGAGCAGACGGCGCGCAAGTCGAAGGTGGCGGGCGTCGCGGAATACGGCGACCGGCTGGTGTACGTCACCAATCCGGACGGCCAGCAGATCGTCACGTCGTACGAGGGCGACATCATCATTCGCGCGTCGTCCGATGCGAACGCGGCGGTGGTCTCGCGCTTCCAGGTGCCGCTCGGCGCCTTCCTCATGGTCGAGAATGGCGCAGAGATTCACAAGGACGCGGTGGTGTTCACGTGGGACCCGTACACCAACCCGATCATCGCGGATGTGAACGGCACGATTCACTTCGAGGACATCGTGGATGGTGAGACGGTGACCGAGGAGCTGGACGAGTTGACGGGCCTGCGCCAGCGCGTGGTGATCGAGGACCGGGAGAAGAAGCTGCACCCGCATATCGAGATCATGCAGGAGAAGGGTGGAAAGGAGCGGCGCATTCGCGACTTCGTGATTCCGGTGGGCGCGCAGCTCACCGTGGAAGACGGCGATCAGGTGGCTGCCGGGACCATTCTCGCGAAGATCAGCCGCGAGGCGTACAAGACGCGCGACATCAC
>JBOHTE010000100.1:0-3763 GCA_050733555.1 Gemmatimonadaceae bacterium
CGGTCCGATGCCGGGCCGTGTCCAGCGCCGGTGCCGCGCGGTGCGTCGCGGCTGCCCCGGCACGCGACTGCCGCGACGAACGCCGGGAGCAGCAGGACGACGGTCTTCATGAATTATGAAGACCGTCGGGATCACCGGAGGTTCCTCATCCCTAGAACGTGCAGTTGAACATCCAGCTCACGCCGTACCGGTCGGTGAGCATGCCGAAGCGCGCGCCCCAGAAGGTGTTCTCCAGCGGCATGATCACGCTGCCACCGTCGCTGAAGGCGGCGAAGAGGCGCTCGATCTCCGGCACATCGTCGCACTCCACGCACACCAGAAAGCGACCGGGCTGATGGGGCGCGTTGGACATGCTGTCGCCGGCGATCAGCGACGCACCGTCCTTCGAGAGCCGGGCGTGCAGGATGCGACCGGGCGCGGCCTGGGGAACGGGCGTGTTCGCGTTCGCGAACGACGGGATGTCGAGGTCGGCGCCGAGCTGCTTGGCGTAGAACGTCATGGCGTCGCGCGCGGTACCGTCGAATTCGACATAGGGCGTAATGGCTTTCATGGCCGCTCTCCAGGTGGCAGGTGAGTGTACGCCCTCAGACTGCTACCGGGTGATGGAGTTGGTCAATGCAAGTGTGGAAATCCTCATCGAGCGGCGGCTCATCACCTCGCCAAGTTGACTCCGGGTTGGCGCCGCGCAGCGCGTGGGCCAGAAGGACAGTCTGGTGGATCTCGCCGAAACGCGCCGCCTGGGCGAGTGAATTCGCCGCAGACGTGATAGCTTGCTCTGAATGAGCCGATCACGATCCGCCACGCACGTGCTCGACAATCCCATCTGGCACGCCCTCACCACCACGCACGCCGGTTTTGCGGAGGGCGACGCGCTCGCCAGACGCTATCCGCCGGATGTGACGCCGCTCGCCGCCACGGCCGCGCCAACGGCGCGAGGCTACGCAGCACTGGCACCCGTACTGCAGCCGCAGCGACGGGCCGCGCTCTTTCTTGCCGAGCCACCAAAGCTGCCCGATGGCTGGCACCTGGAACGCGCCACCGATGTCTGGCAGATGATCCGGACCGACGACGCTGTCGCGGTGCCGGAATTTCCCATGGTGGACATGCTGCCTGACGATGCAGCGGAGATGGTGGCGCTCGCGATGCGCGCGCAACCGGGTCCGCTCACGCTGCGCGCGCTGGAGCTGGGCCGATTCCTGGGGATTCGCTCCGAGGGACAGCTCGTCGCGCTGGCCGGCGAGCGGCTCCGCCTGAACGGCTACGTGGAGATCAGCGGCGTCTGCACGCACCCCGATCACCGCGGCCGCGGCTATGCGCAGGCGCTCGTGGCCGCCGTTGCTCGGCGCATCACGCGCGAGGCGTCCGTGCCCTTTCTGCATGTCAACACCGCCAACGCGAGCGCCGCCTACGTATACGAGAAGCTGGGATTCCGGACGCGGCGTCGCATGCAGATCGCCGTCCTTACCGCGCCGGGCTAGCCGCACGGCCTCGCCGCCCGTGACACGCTTACGAGGGGCCCGCTGGCCCCAGTGTGATTTCGGACAGCCGGGCACGAGTGGGGCACATAATCTGCACGCCATCGCTCCCAACTACCTCAGGGAGGATGCATGGCTCAGGTCACAGACCCGGTGTGCGGGATGCGGATTGACTCGAACTCGGCGGCTGGAAGTTCGAGCTATCAGGGGCAGACCTATTATTTCTGCTCCTCGGACTGCAAGTCGAGATTCGACGCGAACCCGAAGCAGTACGTGTCGGGCACGTCCAAGTCGCGTCCGGACGCCGGAGACGAAGCAACATTCTGAACCATTGGCTGAGGCGAAGGCGGGCCGGCACTCGTGGCTGACCCGCCTTCCGCACATACATCCAGAGCAGGACGCATCAACGGAGGAGCGGCACCATGACCAATGAGAGACTGAAAGGACTCCGCGTGGCGGTGCTGGTCGCGAACGGATTCGAAGAGGTGGAAATGACAGCGCCGCGTTCGGCGCTTGACGACGCCGGCGCGCACACCAGTCTCGTCTCGCCAGAGCAGCAGCGCGTGCGGGGCTGGAATCACACGGAGTGGGGCGACGAATTCGCGGTCGATGTTCCGCTGGAGAGCGCGCGAGCCGACCAGTTCGACGCCTTGCTGCTGCCCGGCGGCGTGATGAATCCCGACCGGCTACGCATCAAGCCGAAGGCCGTCGCATTCGTGAAGTCCTTCTTCGATGAGCACAAACCCGTCGCAGTGATCTGTCACGGTCCCTGGACCATCATCGAAGCGGGCGTGGCCAGGGGACGGCGGATCGCATCGTGGCCGTCGCTCCGGACGGATCTTCGCAACGCGGGCGCCACCTGGGTGGATGAACCCGCGGTGACGGATGGCAACCTCGTGTCGAGCCGGAAGCCGGACGACATACCCGCGTTCAACGCGGCGATGGTTGAACTGTTCAGCCACGCCGGAGCAGTGACGCACGCCTAGCGCACCAATCGGCCATGGCGCACACTCTGCTGGCGAACGCGCTGGATCTCGTTCGCGATGCCGCGCACCCGTTGACCGGTGCATCGCACGACTACGACCCGCTGCTCGACCTCGCGGGCGACGCCCAGTTCGTGCTCATTGGCGAGGCATCGCACGGCGCGCACGAGTGCTATCGCGAACGCGCCGCCATCACGCGTCGGCTCATTGTGGAGCGTGGCTTCAACGCCGTGGCGGTGGAGGCCGATTGGCCTGACGCATACCTGGTGAATGGCTACGTGCGCGGCGACGACTGCGCCGCCAGTGCGCAGGTGGCGCTGTCCGGGTTCCGGCGCTTCCCCGCCTGGATGTGGCGCAATGCCGAGGTGCTCGGGTTCATCGGCTGGCTGCGCGCGTACAACGATGCCCGTGCCGAGCGCGCACGCGTGGGCTTCTACGGACTGGATCTCTACAGTCTGTTCACGTCCATGACGGTCGTCCTCGATTATCTGGACAAGGTGGACCCCGAGGCCGCCAGTCATGCGCGCTACCGCTACGCCTGCTTCGAGCGGGTGGGCGAGGATCCGCACGCATACGGCTATGCCGCGAGCCTGGACCTCTCGTCATCGTGCGAGGACGAGGTGCTGAGCCAGCTCGTGGAGCTGCTGCGCCGGGCATGGGCGCACAACTCGCATCTCGGCGACGCACGCGGCACGGAAATGGGATGGGGCGCGAACTGAACGTGGGACAGCTCGTGCGGGAGAGGTTCGGAGCGAGCGCGGTCCTGATCGGAAGTCTGACGCACACTGGCACCGTGACGGCGGCCTCCGATTGGGACGCGATGGCCGAGCGCAAGCGCGTCCGCCCCTCGCTCGAGGGAAGCTATGAGCGGCTCTTTCATGACACGGGCCTGCCGCGATTCCTCCTGACCCTGCGCGACAGCGGCGACGTGGCTGATGCGTTGCACGACAAGCGTCTCGAGCGCGCGATTGGCGTGATCTACTCGCCCGAGACCGAGCGCATCAGTCACTACTTTCACGCACGCCTGCCCAGCCAGTTCGACGCCGTGTTGCACTTCGATGACACGCGCGCCGTCGAGCCGCTCGAGCCATCCGCGCGGTGGACCGCCGGCGAGCCGCCCGAGTCCTATCCCACCGGAGAGTAGCGGATCGTCAGGTCCGCAGCGCACAGCGGAGGTCCCACCTCGGCGAGTGACGGTTTCCGCGACGCCAGTACGCATTGCGTACTGGCGGTCGCAGCGATGTGCCGCGTGCGGTTTTCGCAATCCACTACGGGGGGGACTCATGACACAGCGGGGGAGAGTAC
>JBOHTE010000101.1:0-2196 GCA_050733555.1 Gemmatimonadaceae bacterium
GCATCCGTCTACACTCCGTCGTCACCCCACCACTGCGTCGGTGAGAGCGTCAATGCCAGCGATGTTCCTGATGAGATCCGCTGGGATCGCGAATCGCTCGGCGAGGTACGACGGACTGTCGTAGCTCACAAACGTGTGTCCGTCGTGGTCGGCCCACACGAGCACCTTGAGCGGCAGCGCAAGTGCGGCGAGCGGTGCCGCCACCATGATGGGCGTGCCCGCCTTCGGGCTGCCGAAGATCAACACGTGCGCCTCCTGCATGCGGAGTCCCGCCTGCGCGGCGCCCGCCGTGTGATTGATGTTCGCGAACACAGTCAGCCCCTTGGCGCGCACGGTGGACTCGAGACGCGCGAGCGTCTCGTCCACGGAGTGCGGGCTTGGCTTGGTGGTCACCCCATGCCCTGGTTCTACGCGGTCCGGTATCATGCCACCTCCGTTGTGCACGGCGGGCACCCGCGTCACCCGCGGGCGCCCGATCCCGGTCAGCTCTCGGCGCCCACCGTACGTGCCGCGGCCGGCACCTGCGCCTCGGCGTCCACACTTTCTCCGCTGTGCGTCGCCGAGAGACGCTTCATGAGCGGCAGCAGCCCGATCGCGATGAGCGTGCCGCCGACGGCCACGACGCCCAACTCCATGAACAACTTCGTGTAGAGCGGCAACGACACCGTGGCCTGTGTGACGTTCTGTGGCACGCTGGCGAACGTGGCCACCACGCTTCCCAGATACTGGGACAGCCCGGTCGCCACAAAGTACGCGCCCATCATGAAGCCACCCATGCGCTCCGGCACATACCGCGCGATCATCGCGAGCCCCAGTCCGCTCACCAGCAGCTCACCGAGCGAATAGAAGCCGTATCCCCAGATCATGAACCAGCTCGATACCTTGCCGTCCACGGCAAACCGGCCACTGATGCCGTAGATGAAGAAGCCAATCGCCACCACGGCGAACCCAAGGGCGAACTTTCCCGCGATGGGGAGGTCACGCCCCTTCCTTCCCTGACGCGTGTACACGTACGCCAGGATCGGGCTCAGGAGCATGATCCAGATCGGATTGAGCGCCTGATACTGGGCCGGCTGCCATGAGAAGAGATGCGTGCCGAACAGCGACTGGTTCCAATCCACGTTTCGCAGTGCGAACAGTGTGAGCGACGTGGACATCTGCTGATAGAAAATGAAGAAGAGAATGGTCTGGAACGTGAGAATGAGCGCCGCCATCAGTCCGCTGCGCTCGCTCCGCTGGCTATTCCGGATCAGGTAGAGGAAGATGCCGAGGATCACCAGTGCGGCGAGGTACACGAAGATGCGCGCGAGCTGTTGGTGGCGGAGCACCACCGCGACGCCGAACAGCACCAG
This sequence comes from Gemmatimonadaceae bacterium, assembly GCA_050733555.1. GTDB lineage: Bacteria > Gemmatimonadota > Gemmatimonadetes > Gemmatimonadales > Gemmatimonadaceae > JADGGM01. The sequence continues at coordinate 1,353 of JBOHTE010000101.1, forward strand.
CACCCCCACGCCGAGCACCGCAAACAGCCGGTTCCAGCGAATGGGCTCGTTGTCCGGCCTGGAGCCGACGTGCTCGAGGGTATGCCGCATGAACAGATAGTTGATGAGTCCGAGCACGAGTCCCACGCAGCACACCAGGAACGCCGTGTGCCATCCGTAGTGCTCCTTGATCCAGGGCGTGAGCAGCATCGAGATCGTGGACCCGATGTTCACGGCCATATAGTAGATCGTGAACGCGCTGTCGATCTTGCTATCGTCGCCCTCGTAGATGTGCCGCACGAGGTTGGCGGCGTTCGCCTTGAACATGCCGTTGCCCACGACGATCACGCCGAGGCTCGCGAACAGGAAGAACAGACCGGTATTGGGGACGGCGAGGAGCAGATAGCCGAGCCCGAGGATCATCGCCCCGATGGTCATGGAGCGGCGCGCGCCGAGCACCTTGTCGCCAAGCCAGCCGCCAATGGACGGCGCGGCGTACACCAGGGCCGCGAAGGCGCCCCACGTGAGGCTGGCTTGCGTGTCGGAGAACCCGAGCTGCTGCACCATGTACAGCACCAGCAACGCTGCCATGCCGTAGTAGCCGAACCGCTCCCACATCTCGATGAGAAAAACCGTGGAGAACGATCGGGTCTGAGAGACCCTGGCGTGAGTGGCCATCATGGAATCCGGTTAGGGACAGGTGACAGGGCGTGAGGTGATTCCCGCACTAGTATGGCGAGCGGGGCGCGGCGAGCGCGAGGGTAGGGGCGCGTTCACGGCTGCCCGCCCGCCAGGGCGCGCACCAGACGATAGGTGTAATTCACACCCGCATAGAATGCGGCCACACGGATCCGCTCATCGCGTC
>JBOHTE010000102.1:0-1870 GCA_050733555.1 Gemmatimonadaceae bacterium
AGCCCCAGCCGCTCCACCTCCTGTCTGAGCTCGTTCAGAGTGGCGGGTTGCAACTCTTCACTCTCCTGAATCAGCGAGGAGTAGATCTCCGGTGCACGATCAGCATCGAGTACATGGAACTCCGGTACCGAAGCATCGAACTCGAGTTCGACTCGCTGCAGGAGGATAGGAAAATCAGTAGGCCCATTCGGGGATACCCACCGCAACCTCCCGTCTCCCACAAGGAGCTCCACACGCTCACTCTCACGATCAATCCGACCTTTCAGCTCGTAGAAGTGTTCGAATACTGTCATTGCCGCGCGCGCCGGGCGCTCCGCAACGGCCCAGGCGTTCCACTTCTCACCCCATGCGGCGAGCGCTTCGACACGCGCGGGATCCTCATCGAAACGAACAGTTATCGTCTCGCCCGCGCGTCTCTCGTTCCGAGCCTCCTGAACGGAAGGTGCGATCGTAATTGGATTATCCCACCCCGGCATCAGCCAGTCGACGATCGTCGCTGGCGGCGGCGGTGGTTTGGTAAGTGTGGGGCGACCTACGCGAATGAGCGGAGTGGGAGCCGTGTCTGGATCAGGCGAAGCATCACCATTGTTCGACAGAACGACGCGCCCCACCGAAATGCACGGGTGCACAGGGAGATCGGGCAAGCTTTGGGTCCACGGCAGCACGGACAGCACGCGTGCCACGGGCTCCCGCCGTTCAGCGAATGCCTTGAGGAAGCGGAAGACCTGGCGCGTGCGGTCGAGCGCGGTGCGCTCGGGATCGGCTTCGGCGGGGGTTACGAGGTCAGGTGAGGAACTCATCGGGCGCCTGTCGAGCGAACTACGGCACGGCATTCTGGCGAGGGAAACCTGCGCAATCTGAGAAATGCCACTATTGCACCCTGATCACCTTCATCACCTCATCTCCCAGGTGATTGATCACCTTCACCGCGATCCGTCCTGACCTCGGCTTGTCGAACGCGCGCGACGTATCACTATGCAACGTGGCCCACGCCTCCTCGTTGATCTCCGCCTTGAGCGTGGTCCGGAGCGCGCCGTACGGATCGTTGGCGCCCAGGAAATACGCCTGACGCACGAAGAAGCTCTCCTCGTTGTAGTCCGTGTCAATGAACCAGCAGGCGATTCCCTCGGGACCATCGCTGCGCACCTCGCCCGTGGCGGGGTGAAACACATCCACGCCGTTCACCTTCGCGCGAAGTCTCCCATCCTTCTGCGGGAGCAGCGTGATGTCCGGTTCGCCGAAAATGACGAACAGGTTGCCCTTCCCCGTGTTCTTGAGATCCTCGGCCATGTGCAGGTCGGCGTTCATGCGCGCCCTGTGCTTGCGCCGATTCGGAATGGGGGTGATGAACTGCGCCGGCCGGCGCTTCTCGAGAATTCGCTGTGTGGGCTGGCCGTCTGCGTCGAATTCCCAGTGGCGTGCGGGATACGCGTACGGTGAATTCAGGATGGGGCGTTCGAAGAAGCGGTTGTCCATCACGGAGGGCAAGAGCGAGAGGAGGGAATGCTGTTACTCTGTTGGCGGAGCATCGATGTGCAAGGAGGAACGTGGCACCCGTGGCGTCCCTCGTTCGATCCGGGCGCCCGACCACAGCATAAATAGCATTACTTCGTGGGCTTTACCGTGCAGCGCGCGGTCGCTGGATGGCAAATCAGCGGGATTTTCGTCGACAGCTTCGGGTTCGCCAGGTGGTACGGAAAATTCGGACGGACCGCCTTAAAGTATGGCGCGAAGTCGTTCCACACACGTGCAGCCGTCTCGCCCCATACATCCACCGATGACAACATCGTGGGATTCTTGAGATCCTGCACGACGATGCTGACCATTGGTGGCGCGCCGGAGCTATCCGGCTCGAACAGCTCTACCGGAA
>JBOHTE010000103.1:0-1224 GCA_050733555.1 Gemmatimonadaceae bacterium
GAGCAGAGCGGACCCGCTTCACCGAGGGTCCGCGGCGCTCCCCCACGCCGGAGCCTGCTGATACCCAGCGACCACTAACCAACGACCATCGACCAGCGACCATCGACCAGCCCAGTATCTTCCACCATGCCCCAAACGAGCGCCCCCGAGCCGGGACTGTGCGGACATTGCGCGAATGCGCGCGTCGTGGTGAACCGGCGCGGGTCGCGCTTCTATCGCTGCGCGCTCTCCGACGTGGATGCGCGCTTTCCGCGGTATCCCCCGCTGCCGGTCATTCGCTGCGCCGGCCACCGCGAAGGAGAGCCGGTCGTTGCGCGACAGGCGTGACCGGGCCGCACTGCCCACAGCATGGCCTCGGTCCGGGCAGCCCCACGCGCGACCGATGATGGTCCTCAATCACCTGCTCTGAACGGTGTTGCCACCATGGCCGAGAACAAGACGTACGCGACCGCAGCGAGCGTCGAGCGCTACATCGCTGCCATTCAGGATGAAAGTCGGCGCCAGGACTGCGCGGCATTGTCCAAGCTGATGGCCAGGGCCACGGGGAAGCCGCCGAAGATGTGGGGGCCGGGCGTCGTCGGCTTCGGGAGCTACCACTACAAGTATGAGAGCGGCCGCGAGGGCGATTCGTGCATCGTGGGCTTCTCATCCCGCAAGCCCGACATCAGCGTCTACCTGGTTGCCGAGTTTCCCGGTCGCGACGCGCTACTTGCCAAACGGTGAATTGCACCGGGAGTGGCCGCCGGCGCGACGCCGTCCGGAGCGCCGGCTCGTCACCTCCTGCTCGCCCTCAATGATTCCATCGGATCCACCGCCACCAGGAGCCCGGTCACCGCGCCGATGCCCACGACCCGTGCCATCTGGCCCATCTCTGGCCAACCCTCAGGGTGGATGTGCCACCGTTGTACGTCGCGACATCGTCGGGCAGCCGCGACGGTTCGCGATACTGGAGGTAGAACTCATCGGAGACGCCGAACTCTGCGGGGAGAGCGGAGCCGGCGCCGTCGCCGCAAGGTACACGAGAGGGTCGGGCGTCCTGCACGGCAGGGGATCGATGAGCACCCGGTTCACCTCGGCGAATGCTCCCAGCGCTCTTCCCTCGGCTATTCGTCTCCCCTGCCGTGCAGGCCGCCCGACCCTCTCGTGTAGATTGCGGCGACGGCACCGGCTCCGCTCTCCCCGCAGAGTTCGGCGTCTCCGATGAGTTCTACCTCCAGTATCGCG
>JBOHTE010000104.1:0-1929 GCA_050733555.1 Gemmatimonadaceae bacterium
CGCTTCCCCCATATTTCCCACATGCCCCCCGATGCCATCACACTCGACGCCGTCGAGGAAACGCCGGTCTGGCTCGAAGTGAACGGCACGCCCGCCGTGACGTGGATGTGCACGCCGGATCAGCTCGATGAGCTGGTGGTCGGCTGGCTGCACGGCGAGGGCTACATCGACAGCGCGAAGGACATCCTGCGCATGCGTCCCTGCGCCAAGGAGCCGGGCTTCTGGGTGGACGTGCCGCCCGAGAAGTTCGCGGCCGTGGAGAGCGCGGAGCGGCGCCGCGTGCTCGCGTCCGGCTGCGGCGCCGTGACGACGATCCTCGGCTCCGTCAGCTCGCTCACGCGGCGCACGGGCGCGGTGCCCGAGGTGGAGCTCGCGCAGATGCGCGCGCTGTTCAAGGAGCTGTTCGCGCGCGGCGGACGCTACAAGGAAACCGGCGGCGTCCACGCGGCGGCGCTCACCGACGGCCGCGAGCTCCTCTATCACGCCGAGGACATCGGGCGACACAACGCGGTGGACAAGGTCATCGGCGCCTGCATCCTGGAGGGGCGCAACCCCACGGATCTGATCCTGCTCGTCACCGGCCGCATCTCGGGCGAGCTCGCCTTCAAGGCCGCACGCGCGCGTATTGCGCTCGTCGCCACGCCGTCGGTCCCGTCCACCATTGCGGTGGACATCGCGCGAGCATCCGGGATGGCGCTGGTGGGTCGCGCCGTAAGCGGCCAGCCGCAGATCCACCGGCCGTGAGCGCGGAATGCGCCGGCGTGATTCTCGCCGGCGGACAGGCATCGCGCTACGGCGGCCGCGCCAAGGGGCTCGAGCGGGTGGGCGGCGTGCGTGTGATCGACCGCGTGGCGCGCGCGCTCGCGGGCGTCACCGATCGGCTGCTGCTCATCGCCAACGATCCCGCCGCGTCGGACTGGCTGCCTGATGTTCCCGTCGCCCGCGACGTGTATCCCGGGTGTGGCAGCCTCGGCGGCATCCACGCAGCGCTCGTCAACGCCAACGCGCCCGCCATCGTCGTCGCGTGGGACATGCCGTTCGTGCCGGCGGGGCTGCTCGCCGAACTCAGGGCGCTCGGCGAGAATGCGGATGTCGCGGTGCCGGAGAGCGACTCCCGGCGCGGCGTGGAGCCCCTCTGCGCATATTACGCTCCGGCGTGCATCGCGCCCATCACGCGACGGCTCGAGGCGGGTGAGCTGCGCGTGATCGGCTTCTACGACGACGTCCGCGTCGCGCGACTTGCCGCCGTGTCGGTGCGGGCGTACGGTGACCCCGCGCGCCTCTTCATGAACGTCAACACCCCGGACGAGCTCACGCTCGCGGAGCGCTATGCCACGACCACCGATGGTGGCGATCATCGGTCGCAAGCATCATGGTAAGACCACGCTCGCCGTGCGGCTCGCGGCCGAGCTGCATGCACGCGGCCATCGGGTGATGACGATCAAGCACGGCACGCATACCTTCAACATTGATCCCTCCACCACCGACACGTACCGGCACTATCACGAAGGACACGCCGAGCGCGTGGCAATGGCGTCGCCGGACAAGTTCGCGCTCATTGAGCGGTGGAGCGAGGAGTTGAGCGCCGAGCAGATCGCGGAGCGCTACCTGGCGGATGCCGACATCGTCGTGTGCGAGGGATTCAAGCAGTCCGCACTTCCCAAGATCGAGGTGTTCCGCGCGGCGGCGGGTCCGCTGCCGCTCTATGATGCCGCGTCGCCGCTGGCGGCGCACTACCTGGCCGTCGTCACCGACACGGCCGACTTTCCCGGAGATGTGCTGGTGATTCGCTTTGACAACCCCGACTGGCTCGCGACGCTGGCGGAGCTGGTGGAACGCTCAGTGATGCGGAGATCATGATGCGGATGCGCCTGCCTTTGGCCGCGCGCGCTGCCGGCGCGCTTGCGGCCGCCGCGCTTGTTGCCGGCG
>JBOHTE010000105.1:0-13368 GCA_050733555.1 Gemmatimonadaceae bacterium
CCGCTGGGGCCGCTGGGGCCGCTGGGGCCGCTGGGGCCGCTGGGGCGCCGGGGCTCCGGAACGGCGAGAATTGCCGGAGCACATCGAGATGCGGCAGGATGAGCTCATCGCGGAAGCGTTGCAACATTCCTTCGCCGTCGTAGCTCTGGCGAAATTCCTGCGCCGTCACGCGCAGGAGTGTGCGGACATGTCGGCTGAAACTCTGCGGCGAGGAATACTCCAGGTGGTAGGCGACGTTCGCCACGGAGAGCCCCGGATTCTCGAACACGCGGGCTGCGTGCACGAGTCGCGCCATGGCGAGATAGCGCTTGGGAGCCGGCAGTCGTGCGCGGAAGAACCGGCTCATCAACGTGCTGGGGAGCACGTGCAGCCGCGTGCAGAGGGTGCGGACGGTGGTCACGCGGTGACCGTCGGTGAACAGTGCGTCGAAGAACCGCCAGCAGTCATCGGGTGCACCGGCGAGATCCAGGGCAAGCGTGGCCAGTGCCACGCGTTCGATGCGATTCGACCGATCGGCGGTGAGGACCTCGCGCAGCTCGCGCCACCCCGACGGCTGGCGAACATCCACCAGGGCCTGGACACCGGACTGCCCGAGCGAGAGAACCGCCTGGGGCGTGGCGGAATCGAGCTGTGAGAGAAGAGCCACGGCAGGGATGCGGGGGAATTCCCGAACCAGCCGGGCCATGCGGCCAATATCGGTTCGTGAGCAGCGTGCCACGGAGAGCAGAACGGCGCTGATTCGGCGTTCACGAAGATCGCGGCGGACATCATCCAGGGAATCCCGGTGCAGCGTGTAATAGATTCCTTCCCCCGCGGCATCCACGCGAGGACGTTCACTTGGAAGCAGCACGGTCGCGATCGAACCCAGGATGGTCTTGTGTGATGGGGGATGTTCCATGCGACCTCCGAATGGTCAGAACCAGCGTGGAAGCGGTAGCGCATGCGCGTTCGCAAGCTCTGGCGGCAGCTTACGACGCTGCGTCACTCCTGCGTCATCGCCACGGCGCTCTGACGGCGCGACCGTGGCGCTGTCTCGCTCGAACGACCGGAAGGGATTAGCTTTATCGAGGGGAATGCAGCCGGCTGGACGGTCGCGACGCACGCATGTGCATCGAGGAAAGTCCGGGCTCCAGAGGGCAGATCGCCAGGTAACTCCTGGGCGCTGGCGGCGTGAGCGGCCAGCGACGGACAGTGCCACAGAAATCAGACCGCCGGCGGGCAACCGCAGGTAAGGGTGAAACGGTGGGGTAAGAGCCCACCGCGTGTCTGGCAACAGACACGGCACGGTAAACCCCGATTGGAGCAAGGCCAAATAAGCGGCGAGAGACGGCCCGTCTCGACACCGACGCCGCGGGTAGGCTGCTGGAGGGTACGAGTGATCGTACTCCGAGAGAAATGACCGTCCGGACAGCGATGTCCGACAGAACCCGGCTTACAGGCCGGCTGCACTCTCCTTCGGTCTTTCACGCTGGACATGACGAGCAGATTTTTCCAGATCGCGATGACCCTCTGCGTGACGCTCGCTGCGGGATGCGCGACCCATCCAACGACGCGTACGCAGCCCGTCCCCGCGCCGGCGACGTCAGATTCAGCGACCGCGCATGTCAGTGTGTCCACCTGGACACCGCGGCGCGCGCCAGGGACATGGCGCTACGAAATGCACACCAGGGCGACTGTATCACTCAGTACCGATACCGGCGCCGCTCCGGTTCCCATTGACACCCGGTCGTTCTACACGCTGAGCATCGGGCAGTCGGACAGCGGTTTCATGCTCACCGGATCGGTGGACTCGGTTGCAACGCATGCGGGACCCAGGATCCCGGCGCCGCCTTCAGGGACCCGATTCCCGATGCTCTTCTCGGCGCGGTTGGAAGGCAGCGGGGTTCCCGGCGCGATTCAGAGTACATCACCGGCGCCGTGCCGAAGCGGAGTGGTGCCGATGCTGGCCGCGGTGGGCGGGCTGTTGCCCGCCCTCCCATTGACCATACAGATCGGGAGCAGCTGGCAGGACACTGTCGTGAGCGTGGCCTGTCGCGGCGATATCGCCTTGCGCACGACAACGACCAGCCGCTATCGCCTGAGTGACACCGCGGTCGCGCAGGGGAGAGCCGCACTGCTCGTCGAGCAGTCCTTCGAGACATCCACCGCGAGCGACTCCGCGGCGGAGCGACAGAAGGGCAGTGTCAGCATCACCGGCACGGGGAAGGGACAGCGCGAATTGTATGTGGACCCGGTGACGGGCGCGCTGCTCCAGGCGCAGGGCGAGTCGAAGAGCGTGATCACGGTGCGTACACGCTCCACAGCGCTTCCCTTTCAGCAGGCGGTGAAGGAGACCATCACACTGCGACCGTGACTTGCTGGCGCAGTCAATCCACGAGGCGGAGCGGCATGATCAGGCACATGAACTTCGCCGCATCATCCCACCCCACAGGCTCGATCGTCGCCGCACGCTCCGGGGCCTTGAAGGTGAGCCGGACTTCATCCGTCGGCATGAAGCGCAGGATCTCGAGCAGATAGGCGGCGTTGAACCCGATGTCGAGCTGATCACCGTCGTAGGTCACGGGCAGCTCGTCCTGGGCCTCACCCAGGTCCGGCGTCTGGACGCTGAACTTCAGCATGCCCGCATTGAACGAGAGACGGATGCGGTGCGTCTGGTCCGACGCGATGACGGACATTCGCTTGAGGGCCTGTGTGAGCGCATTGCGGTCGGCGAGCGCACTCTTGTCATTGTCACGCGGGATGACCTGCTCGTAGTTCGGATAGGGTCCTTCGACCAGCCGCGTAAAGACCGAGGTGAACGGCGACCGGAAACCCAGGTGGTTATCGCCGCGCGCAATCTCGAGTTCTTCCTCGGGGGGGTAGAGCCGGCGTATCTGCTCCAGTGCCTTCGGCGGCACAATGAGATCCGCCGATGTCGGCGCGGCGTTCCCATGCACCCCTGCCACGCTCTGTGACGTTGCCTCCGTGACGGGAAGCTCCATCTTCGCCAGCCGGTGCCCATTCGTGGCGACCATTCGCATCTGTTCCGCACGCAGCTCCCAGAGCACGCCATTGAGCGTGGGACGGCTCTCCTCCGTGGACACCGCAAACGCGGTGTGCGTGATCAACTTCTGCAGTTCGCCGGACCGAATACGCCAGCTTCCCGTAAAGTCCACTGCGGGAAAGCTCGGAAATTCATCGCGTGGCAGGCCGAGGAGACGGAAACGCGAACGTCCACACTCGAGAGTCACCTTCTGCTCACCAGCAGCGCTCATCCGCACGGGCGCCGATGGCAGCTCACGCACGATTTCCGCGAGCTTCTTCGCGGGAATCGTGATGGCTCCCTGCGTCTCAACGTCAGCGGTGAGCTCGGTACTGACGGCGAGATCCAGGTCAGTGCCCGAGAGGCGAATTCCGCGCTCAGTCGTTTCAACCAGAATGTTCGCCAGCACCGGCAAGGTCGTCCGTGCCGGAACGCTTGCCGTGACGGCCGTCAATCCCTCCTGCAGTTTTTCACGCGCGATGGTGAAGCGCATTCACGTTCCTCTTGAGAATTGCGTCGCGGAACTGCTTCTTCTGTTGTAGAAGAATAGAAAGCTAGTAGTAGTCGTAGGTACTGTGAAAGAGCGTGTACAACCGGCCAACATCAACTGCGGCAGGAGCATAGTCGCTGGACAACAGTGTGCAAAGCGCACGGGTTTCCCACGCTTGCTAAGAAAATGGTGAATGCCGGGGCCCGGAATGTTCAGCGTGTGGCACCTTTCCACAACTATTCCTGAATTTTCCGCAGGTTTACCCGCAGGGATTCCACACGCGTCCGGAATGGCTCGGTCGCGGCCATGTCCGTTTCGACCTTCTCGATACTGTGGATCACCGTCGAATGATCACGGCCGCCGAAGGCGTTCCCGATCTCGACCAGCTGCAGACCAAGCAGATCGCGGATCAGAAACATGGCAACCTGGCGGGGAACTGTCACATGCTTCGTCCGGCTCTTGGATTGCAATCCCGCCGGTGTCACTCCCCACTCTCTGGCGACTGCCTGCTGAATGGTTGCCACGCTGAGCGTCGCCTGTGCGGCGGATGACGTGGCGTCGCCGTTCAGGCGCAGTTTGTCCCGGAGCGCTTCGCGCGCCAGCTCCACGGTGATCTCGCGGTGCTTGAGCGAGGCGTACGCGAGTAGCCGAATGATCGAACCTTCGAGTTCCCTTACGCTCGAGCGCACGTGCTCGGCGATGAAGTGAATTGCCTCATCGGGGATGGTCAGCTCGAGGTGATCCAGCCGGGCCTTGTTGTGGAGGATCGCGATCCGATGCTCAAGGTCGGGCAGCTCAATATCCGCGACCATTCCCCACTGGAAACGACTGACGAGCCGGGTCTCGAGACCCGGAATCTCCGATGGCGGGCGGTCGCTCGTGAGAATAATCTGGCGTCCCGCCTCGTACAACGCGTTGAAGGTGTGGAAGAATTCTTCCTGGGTGGCTTCCTTGCCCTTGAGGAAATGGACGTCGTCGATGAGGAGCAGATCCACTTCGCGAAACCGCCGGCGGAAGTCCGGCGTGGTGCGTTTCTGGATGGATCCGACGAGTTCGTTGGTGAACTGCTCGGTGCCAACGAACAGCACGCGCGTGCTTGGTGCCCGATCCATGATCTCGTGCGCGACCGCCTGCATGAGGTGTGTCTTGCCGAGTCCGGTGTCACCGTAAATGAAGAGGGGGTTGTAGACCTTGCCAGGCGCGGCGGCCACTGCCTGCGCGGCCGCCGCGGCAAGCTCGTTGGACTTGCCGATGACGAAGTTCTGAAACGTGTAGCGCGCGCTGAGCTGCGTCGTGCCTGGCCCGGCGTCGACGCCACCGCGGGTCGCGCTCGCTTCGGGCGGTGGCGCGACGAAAAAGTCCATCTGTGGGCGCACCGCGCGCTCCTGGTCCACCCGGAAGACGACGTTCATGGGGTGACCGAGCACAACCGGTGCAAGACTGGCGAGCAGCTGAGAATGCTTGGACTCGTTCCACTCCGCCGCGAACCGGTCGGGCGCGCCGACGAGAATGGTGTTCCCGTCAAGGGCGAGCGCCTCCGTGGGTTCGAGCCACGTTCTGAATGTCTGTTCCGGGAGCTCGAGTCGTGCGCGTTCGAGTAACCGGGACCAGGTTTCTGCTGGAGTGAGAGACATTACCTGTGGCAGAGGCGGCGGGGCAGCGAAGGTAGACAGGCTATGTGGAAAAGTCAAATTAGCGGGGGGAGCGTTGACCCATCCGCCTGCTCCGGCTAATTTCATCGTTCTGTCCCGCATTATCTTACGAACTGTATTCGGAGTCAGCATGGGGAAGCCAACTTATCGCCCGCGCAACAAGCGCCGGATTCGCACGCACGGATTTCGTGCGCGAATGGCGACGCGCTGGGGCCGCGCGGTCCTGAGCCGCCGACGGAAGAAGGGACGGCAGCGGTTGACCGTTCAGCTTCCATCCAAGTACGCTGGCGCCTGATGCCGCGCGCTTTCCGCGCAGCCACCGGCTCACGCGGACAGCCGACATTCGTACTGTGTCACGTAACGGGAAGCGCATCCGGACAGAGCACCTCGAGGTCCGGTGGATCGCTTCCCTTTTGCGTCATCCGCGCGTGGGATTCATTGTGCCGAAGTTCCGTCACGGCAGTGTGGAGCGGAATCACCTGAAACGGCGCCTGCGGGAAGCCGTACGGCAGAATGTGTTGCACCATCTGCCCTGCGTGGACGTGATCATTCGTGTCCGACCCGTCGCGTACGACGCCACCTGGAGCGAGCTGCATCAGGAAATCCTCAGTGCCGGGCAGCAACTCCGCGCGAGTGGTGAACGGCACTGATGCGCTCGGTGCTCATTGTCCTGGTGCGCGCGTATCAGGTGGCATTGTCGCCATTGTTTCCGGCGGCGTGCCGATATTACCCGACCTGTTCGGTGTACGCGATCGAGGCGCTGCAACGATACGGGGCATGGCGCGGCTCCTGGCTGACAGTGCGGAGGCTGGCGCGCTGTCACCCGTTCCATCCTGGCGGTTACGATCCTGTGCCATGACCTGCTTAACAATCAATGGATAAGCGCTTCGTTCTCTTTCTGGTATTGTCGGTCGTCGTGCTCGTGGTATCGCAGAAGCTCTTTCCGCCGGCGCGACAGACACGACCGACTGCAACCACGACGCGGTCCGCGGACTCGACCAGAAAGGTGGCAGCGGACACCACACATCGGGTTACGCAGCCGGATACACAGCCGCATACACAGATTGTGCAGAGCGGCCGCACCGCAGCGTCCGCTGCTACCACCGCGCCGACGCCGGCCGCCGCACCGGCTGCGCCTGCCGAGACGGTGACTGTCACGACGTCGAAGGTCGTGTATCAGTTCAGCACGCTGGGGGCGATGCCCATTGGTGTGAACACGCGGGACTACAAGGCGCTGTCTCCAGGGGGCGGCACAGTGCAGCTGGTCCGCGCCCAATCGCCGCTGTATCGCTACGACCTCATTCGCGCGCCACGCGACACGGTCCACCTCGATCGTGTCGTGTTCACGGTGGACAGCTCCGCGCTTCGTTCCGGCGGCGCAGGGTCGCTCACGTTTCACGGCGCGGCAGAGGGCTCGGCCATTGCGATCACCTACACCTTCGCGCCCGACTCGTACCTCGTGCGCGTGAAGGGAGCGGTACAGGGTGGCCCGGGCGGACAGGCCATGCTCATGACGATTCCGCTCGGCCTGCACTCCGCAGAGACCGACACGGTGGATGACGAGCACCACTTCGCGTATGTGCTGAAGCCGCAGCACGACAGTCCGAACAGCATCGATTTCAGGAAACTCGATACGACGGTCGCCCGGGTGGAACAGGGGCCGCTGACCTGGATTGCGACCAAGAGCAAGTACTTCGTGGCGGCCCTGCTCACGGATACGACCGGCACGCCATTCAGCGGTGCCGTGCTGCGTGGCATACCACATGGGAAAGAGGTCGCGACGAGCGCGTCCGCGACGGCGATTCAACCGCTGGGCGCGAATGGTGAATTCGCGTTCGAGGTGTACGCCGGCCCACAGGAATGGCGCCGGCTGGTCGCTGTCGGCCGGGATTTCGATGATGTGAATCCGTACGGCGGGGTCTTCAAGGGCGTGATCCAGCCATTTTCCACTGTGATCATGCGCGTGTTGCTCTGGATGCACGCGCACCTGACGCTGAGCTACGGCTGGGTGCTGATCGTCTTTGGCGTGGCGGTGCGCATCGTGCTCTGGCCGCTGAACCAGAGCGCGATGCGCGCGCAGCTCAAGCTGCAGCGCATCCAGCCGGAACTGCAGACGTTGCAGAAGAAGTACAAGACGCAGCCGGACAAGCAGCAGGCCGAGATGATGAAGCTGTACAAGGAACACGGAATGAGTCCGTTCAGCCCGCTCGCCGGCTGCCTGCCGATGCTGATCCCGATGCCGGTGCTCTACGCGCTGTACTACGTGTTCCTGAACACCATCGAGTTCCGCGGCGTACCGTTCCTCTGGATGGTGGACATCTCGCAGAAGGATCCGTACTACATCCTGCCGATCGTCATGGGGATCTCGATGTTCGTGCTGTCGTGGATCGGTCTACGCGCGGCGCCGCCCAACCAGCAGGCCAAGACGATGGCGTACATCATGCCGGTCTTCATGACCGTGCTGTTCTATCGGTTCGCGGCCGGACTCAATTTGTACTACGCGGTGCAGAACATCGCGGCACTGCCGCAGCAGTGGCTCATCGCCAAGGAGCGGGCCAAGGCCGTACCCGCCACAGTCAGCGGGCCGGCGAGCGGATCGGCCGGCGGCTCGGCTGGTTCCGCCGGACCGGCGGGATAACGACGGACGTGCAGCCGCAGTGGGCGTGGCGCCGCGCATCAGCCATGTGGACACGATACGGAGCCGGTGGATGCGCGTGACGTACGTGGGGCATGCCACTCTCCTCGTGGAGCTCGGCGGCGTGCGGATCGCCGCCGCTCACACGCGGCATCGCGGTGCCCGGTACGGCGTGGATCAGTGGCATGCGGCCGCCAACATGTATCTCGTGAGCGATGGCGTGGAGGCGTACCTCTTCGCCGGCAATACGGCGGCGAGCGCCGCGATCGACACGCGCGCCGGCTCGCTGTCGGATGCGCTCGGTGCACTGCATGCGCGAAGCGGAGCACTCGATGTCGCGCTCCTTCCCATGGGCGCGGCGCCGCGATGGAAGCGGCGCGTCTTCCGGCGCGGCCATCTCACCCGCGCCCCGTGGCTCGCATGACCGACGGCATCGCGCCTCCCGTCGTGCTGCCCGGTGGGGACGACACCATCGTGGCGGTGAGCACGCCACCCGGGCGGGGTGCGATTGCGGTCGTCCGCGTCAGCGGCCGCGACGCCCACGCGATCGTGTCGCAGCTGGTCCACCCTGGGCTGCCGGCACCAGGGCACGTGCGTCGGGTCGCGATGCATGATCCTGACAGCGGCGCGGTGATCGACCGCCCCGTGGTGACCGCGTACGGTCATCCCCGTTCGTACACCGGTGAAGACCTGGTCGAGCTGGCGGTGCATGGCGGCGAGCTGATTCCGGCACTCGCCGTCGCGGCACTCGTGGCCGCCGGCGCGCGACAGGCATACCCCGGCGAGTTTACCCGGCGCGCGGTGGCGAACGGCAAGATGGACATCCTGCAGGCGGAGGCGGTGGCGGATCTGGTGGATGCGCGGTCACGGGCCATGCACCGCGTGGCGCTGGCGCAGCTGGAGGGCGGGCTCTCGCGGCGTATCGCGACGCTGCGGGAGGCGATTCTGCAGCTCGAAGCGCTCCTGGCGTACGACATCGATTTTCCCGAGGAGGACGATGGGCCGATGGATCCGGCGCGCATCCGGCATGCGATCGACGACGTGGAAGGAGCGTTGGACACGCTGCTGGCCACGGCGCGCGTGGGTGAGCTGTACCGGGGCGGCGCGCTGGTGGTGATCGCGGGCGCGCCGAACGCGGGGAAATCCTCGCTGTTCAATGCGCTGCTCGGGAGCGCGCGGGCGATCGTGACGCCTGTGCCGGGGACCACGCGCGACGCGATCGAGGCGTTGCTGGATCTGGGACCATGGCCCGTGCGGCTGGTGGACACGGCGGGGCTGCGTGACTCCACCGATGTGGTGGAGCGACTGGGGATCGAGGTGAGCGAGCGCTACCTGGGCGACGCGGACGTGGTGCTGGCGTGTGGCGAGTCGGTTGCGACGCTGGCCGCCACCGTCGGGCGTGTCCGGGCGCTCACCGACGCGGCCGTGCTGCCGGTGTGGACCAAGGCCGATTTAGTAGCGGAACGTGACGAATGTCTGCCTGCCGCCATCGAAGCGGTTGTCGCCGTGAGCGCGCACCGTGGCACGGGACTCGATGCGCTCGCGCAGCGGCTCACCGCGCTGCTGACCGGGCGGCACGGCCCGTCCCGGCCCGACGCGCCGCTGCTGACCCGGGAGCGTCACCGGCGCGCGGTGCGGCGTGCCCGGGACGAGGTCACGGCCTTCGCACGCGCCTGGGAGACGGATGCGGTGCCGGCCACGGTCGCGGCGGTGCACCTGCGCACGGCCATCGGCGCGTTGGAGGAATTGGTCGGGCTCGTGGACGTGGAGGAGGTGCTGGACCGCGTGTTCGCGTCGTTCTGTGTGGGGAAATAGAATCCGCTCGCGGTTCCCCCTGGTGGCGCGCTACGCGGTTTCCACGCTGACGTCGCCGGACGCGCAGAGCTCAGCCGCGCTCGCGCGGATGGCCCAGGGGAAGCCGCGCTCCGCGATGGCGCTCCGGACCATGCGGCTCCCCAGGTAGTAGCCGGCTCGCTCGGGGATGATGATACGGTCCAGCCGGCGCGCGTTCTCGCTGGTACCGTCGGAGAGATAGCGCAGGCGGAGGCCCAGTCCTGCCGCATCGAGTTGTGGCGCGAGATGGCGGGCGATCACCGGTGCGAGTTCGCGAATGCGCGAGTACTGGCGACGGTGGTATCCGAAATACTCCCAGTCCGCATGGCCCGGACTCACGGCGCGCGCCGTCTCCACCGCCAGTCCCTCGTTCACCAGATGCTCACGCAGCGGCGCCTGATGTCCGGTGTCCCAGTACGAGTAGTCGCCGCCGGCCTCGGCGACAAGTTCGCGCATGCGGCTCCGGCTCGTAGGCGACGTGTAGCGCACTACGTGCGCGATCTCATGGGCGAGCCAGAGCGGAATCAATTCCGGATCGAGGCCGAGTCCGTGGGATCCCGGGTTGGCGACCCCGGTGAAATGCTCGAGGCAGACGAACGCCATGCCACGACCGCCGGCGACGAGTTCGCCGGCGTTTGCCGCGCCCACGCCCACCATGATGATGGTATCGGTCTCGCTGTCCATCTCGAGGAGCGCAGCGCAGCGCGCGGCGGTGTCGCGCACGAGCGCCGTGACGTCCACGCGATCCAGCATGGCGCGGAGGTCATGCCGGTCGGCGTGCATGGTGGCGCGGACCACATCGGCAAAATGCGGCGACTCAGGGTCCACGACATAATTCCGCCAGTACGGCTCGAGGATCTGCCGGTAGGTTTCGAAGTAGCGCCGATACGCGGCGAGAGGATCAACGCTCTGGATGACGGTGAAGAAATCCGGAACGAGATCGATGCGCATGGATGCGGGGGTGGTGCAGGAGAGCGACAGACGACGCGGCGGTGGGACGCGAGAACATAGTCGCGACGGAGAAGCCGAACAAGAGCGTCAGCGCTGTCGCCGATACGGGCGATCCCGTGTCCCGCGCGGCGTCAGCGCGTCCCGAACATCCGATCTCCTGCATCGCCCAGCCCCGGCAGAATGTATCCGTGCGCGTTGAGCTCACGGTCCAGCGCCGCCGCGTAGATCCTCACGTCGGGGTGCGCCGCGGCCATCCGGCGCACGCCCTCGGGCGCGGCCACGATGCACACGAGGCGAACGTCCCGGGCGCCAGCGAGCTTGAGCGACGTTACCGCGGCAGCGGCGCTTCCGCCGGTGGCGAGCATCGGGTCGAGCACGAAGAAGTGCCGCTCACGGGCGTCGCCGGGCACCTTGAAGTAGTAGTCCACGGGTTCCAGCGTCGCGTGATCGCGATACAGGCCGATGTGGCCCACGCGCGCCGACGGCACGAGGCGCAGCACACCCTCCACCATGCCGAGTCCCGCGCGGAGCACGGGCACCAGCGTGAGCTTCTTTCCGCTCACGCGCCAGCCCGCCGCCTGCTCGAGGGGCGTCTCCACCGTCACGCGTTCCAGCGGCAGATCGCTCGTGGCCTCGTACGCCATGAGCATGGCGATCTCCTCGACCAGTTCCTTGAACAGCTTCGTGGGTGTGGCGCGGTCACGCAGGATGGACATCTTGTGCTGCACCAGCGGGTGCCGTGAGACGAAGAGATTGCCGGTAGCAGGGGTGGTGTGCATGACCGCAAAAGCTACTATCTTCGCTCGCATGAAAGAATATCAGGCCGTGGTGCTGCGTCTCACGCGCAGGAGCCAGGACGACGAGGACACGATTACTGATCTTCTGAACGAGCGCAGTCGGAGCGGATGGGAGCCGGCGCTCATGTCGCAGGACGGCCAGCGGATGACGCTCGTCTTCCAGCGACAGTCCGCAGCGGAGTTTCAGGACTAGCGTGGAGATCACCTTCATCGGTGCGGCCCGCGAGGTCACGGGGTCGTGTCATCTCCTGCACGTCAATGGTCATACGGTTGCGCTGGATTGCGGGCTCTTTCAGGGGCATCGCAGCGAGGCATACGACAAGAACCGGGCGCTTCCGCTCCCGGTGAACAAGCTGGATGCCTTGGTGCTCTCCCACGCGCACATCGACCACTGCGGGCGACTTCCCTTCCTTGTCGCACAGGGCTACACCAACCGGATCTGGGCCACGGCGGCCACGCGCGATCTCACGGCGGTCATGCTCGCCGATTCCGCACACATCCAGGAAAAGGACGCGGAGTTTCTCGCGCGCAGGCACCGGGACGCGGATCCGCCGCTCTACACCAGGCGCGATGCGGCCCGCGTGGCCGATCTCATGGTGGGCGTCCCCTATGCGCAGACGTTCGATGTCGTGCCGGGCGTGCGGGCGACGTACGTGGACGCCGGCCACATTCTGGGATCCGCCTCGGTGATCCTCGACTGCACCGAAGGGACGGACACGCGTCGGCTGGTCTTTTCGGGGGATATCGGGCGACGGGGCCTCCCGATCATTCGCGACCCCGTGCCACCCGGCGGGGCGGATGTGGTCATCATGGAGTCCACCTACGGGGACCGGGATCACGGCCCCATGGACGCGAGCCGCGCGACGCTGGCGCGCATCATCACGGAGACCGCGGGACGCGGCGGCAAGATGCTCATCCCCGCCTTCGCCCTCGGCCGGACGCAGGATGTCGTGTACGATCTGCACGCCATGCTCCGCGCGGGGGAGATCCCGTCCATCCCGATCTTCATTGACAGTCCCCTCGCGACGGACGTGACGACGGTCTTCCAGATGCACCCCGAAGTGCGCGACCACAGCGAGGACCTGGTGCAGGAGGTGCCACGGCTCTTCCGCTTTCCACTGGCGCAGTACACGCGCGACGCCGCGGAATCCAAGGCGCTGAACAGCCGGCCCGGCCCCATGATCATTGTCGCGGCGTCCGGGATGTGCGAGAGCGGGCGTATCCTCCATCATCTGGCGAACAATGCAGCCGATCCGCACACGACGATCCTCATCGTGGGCTTCCAGGCGGAGCATACCCTCGGGCGACGCATCGTGGAACGTCGCGAGACCATCCGGATTTTCGGCGAGGACGTGCCGCTGCGCGCGCGCGTCGAGGTCCTCGATGGCTACTCCGCGCACGCCGACCGGAAGGAGCTGCTCTGGTGGCTGGAATCCGTTCGCGCGGCGTCCCCGACGCTGCGGCAGGTGTATCTGGTGCATGGCGAACCCGGGGCACAGGATGCGTTTGCCGCACTGCTCGCGCCCAAGGGGTACAGCGTGAGCTGTCCGCCGCCGCATCGGCGTGTGCCGTTCTGAGACGACGTGCATGACCACGCCGAACTCGCCCGGTGGTAACAGATCCCGCGTCGAAGCGGCAGAGCGGATTCTGCGCTCCGCCGTGCGCTGCATCGTGACGTCCGGTGCCTCCGCGGTCACGATGCACGACGTGGCCGAAGAGGCGGGTGTGAGCAAGGGGCTCATTCATTACCACTTCCACGACAAGGCGACGCTGCTCGCGCGGGCGGTGGAGTGGATGACGCGGATGGTCGTGGCTCGGGAGACACGGGCGCTGGCGGCGTCCACGCCGCGACATGCCATTGACGACCTCTGGACCTGGCTTGCCGCGGAGCTGGAGCGCGGGCACCTGCGCGTGCTGCTCGAGCTCGCGGAGTGGCGCGAGCCGCTCGTGGTGCGGGCTATTCAGGCGTCGGCCGCCACGCGCCGCGC
>JBOHTE010000106.1:0-2639 GCA_050733555.1 Gemmatimonadaceae bacterium
GGACATCGGCGACGTCATCGGCGTCGCCGGCGCCCTCTTCCGCACCCGCACGGGTGAAGTCACCATACGCGTGGAGTCGTTCGACGTACTGGCAAAGTCGCTCCGCCCGCTCCCGTTCGGGAAGGAGGAACTCGTGGATGGCGCCCTGGTGCGTCACGCCGGATTGGCGGACGCGGAGCAGCGATCGCGCCAGCGCTATGCAGACCTGGCGGTGCACGCCGACGTGCGAATGCTCTTCCAGGCACGGTCGCGCCTGATCACCGCCATTCGCGCCTTTCTGGATGCGCGCGGGTATCTCGAAGTGGAGACGCCGGTGCTGCAGCCGCTCTATGGCGGTGCCGCGGCGCGGCCGTTCATCTCGCATCATCATGCGCTGGACATGCCGCTCTACCTGCGCATCGCGGACGAACTCTATCTCAAGCGACTGATCGTGGGGGGATTCGAGCGCGTGTACGAGATTGGCCATGACTTTCGCAACGAGGGCATTGACCGCACGCACAATCCCGAGTTCACGATGCTCGAGTTCTATGAGGCCTACGCGGACTACGGCGTGATGATGTCGGTGGTGGAGGCGTTGCTGGCGCGCGCGGCGGACGCGATCCGCGCCCTGCCGGCGTTCGCGGACCGCGTGCCGTCGCTGCAGTCGCCGTTCCCGCGCGTGGCATGGGTGCCGGCGCTCGATCGCGCGCTCGGATCTGATCCGCGTGCGCTTGACGACGCGGCGCTGCGTGAGGCGGCGACGCGGCACGGCGTGCACAGCGCGGCCACGCTGAGCCGGCCCAAGCTGCTCGATGAGCTGTTCCAGGCCCTGGTGGAACCCACCCTGCAGGCGCCCACCTTCGTCGTGGATTATCCTGTGGAACTCTCTCCGCTCGCCAAGCCAAAGCGCGGCGACCGCACGCTCACGGAGCGGTTTGAACTGTTTGCGGGTGGCCGGGAGCTCGCCAATGCGTTCAGTGAACTCAACGACCCCATCGATCAGCGCGAGCGGCTCGAGGCGCAGGCCCGGCTTCGCGATGCCGGCGACCTCGAGGCCGCCGGCGTGGACGAGGACTATCTGCGCGCCATGGAATACGGCATGCCACCCATGGGGGGGGTGGGGATCGGGATCGATCGGCTGATGATGTATCTCACCGGGACGGCGAACATTCGCGATGTGATTCTGTTTCCCACCATGCGGCCCGAATGAGCTCGCTCGAGCTGAGCATCGCGTGGCGCTATCTCCGCAGCCGTCACGGCTCACGGCTGTTCTCGTTCATCAGCGCCATTGCGATTGGCGGTGTGCTGGTTGGCGTGAGCGCGCTCATCATCATCAACGGCGTGATGACGGGCATGCAGAGTGATCTCAAGGCCAAGATACTCGTCGGGAGTCCCGACCTGCGCGTGCTGACATTCGGCCCCGACCTCAAGTTGCCCGATGACTGGCAGGCCACGCTCGACTCGGTGCGCCGGTTTCCCGGCATCGTTGCGGCGGCCCCCTTCGTGCTGTCCCAGGGGCTGGCGACGACGGGGCACGACTACTCCGAGGGGGTGTTCGTGGCGGGCATCGAACCCGAGGCGCGTGGCGTCGTGCAGGTGACGAGCATTCGCAACGCCGCCACGCGGGGCGATTTCCGTTTTGCGAGCAGCGATGGCACGCAGCACGGCGCCGTGCTCGGTGAACGTCTTGCGGCGCGGCTGAACGTGGAGCCTGGCGACAAGCTCACCATCATCTCGCCCGCCGGATCGAAGTACAATCCGGCCGTGGGGAGCATCGTGCCGCGCATGTATCAGTTCGAGGTCACGGGCGAATTCAAGACGGACATGTACGAGTACGACAACTCGTACATCTACATCTCGCTCAAGGCCGCGCAGGAATTCGCCGGACTCGGGGCATCGGTCACCGGCATCGAGGCGCGCACGACACGGCGTGACGAGGCCGGAACGATTGGCGAGCGGCTCGAGCGTGCACTCGGCTCGCCGTATCGCGTGGAGGACTGGCAGGACCAGAATTCCGGTCTCTTCCAGGCGCTCAAGCTCGAGAAGCTGGCGATGAGCGTGATTCTCCTGCTCATCGTCATCGTGGCGGCATTCAACATTGTGAGCACGCTCACGATGGTAGTACGCGACAAGACCCGGGAGATCGGCATTCTGAAGGCCATGGGACTCTCGGCGCCGGCGATCCGGCGGATCTTCCTCGTGCAGGGGTTGGTGATCGGCGTGGTCGGCACCGGGCTGGGCCTCCTGCTAGGCGTGCCAGTGGGAATTGCGCTCGATCGCGGGAAGTTCATCGCGCTCGACCCGCAGGTATATTTCATCGACCACCTGCCGGTTTCCATCCAACCCACGGACCTGCTCTGGATCGTGACGGCAAGTCTGGCGATTGCCGTGCTCGCCACGATCTATCCAGCCGTGCAGGCGGCGCGGCTCTATCCGGTGGAGGCGATACGTCAGGAATGACGGTCATCCAGACGAGAGGCCTCGCGAAGACTTACGTCGGAGGCGACGGCGGCACCATTCATGTATTGGATGGCATCGATCTCGATGTGCATCGCGGCGAGATGATCGCGGTGGTGGGCGCGAGCGGTGCGGGCAAGAGCACGCTGCTGCACCTGCTCGGTGCGCTGGATCAGCCGTCGCGAGGCGAGGTGGTGCTGGAT
>JBOHTE010000107.1:0-3236 GCA_050733555.1 Gemmatimonadaceae bacterium
CGTGGGAATGGGGGAGGTCGATTCCCCATTCCCACGATTCCCGATTCCCGATTGCCCATTCCCAAGGGCGGGGTTGTGGGGAAGGGCACGGCCCCCTTGTCCCTTTTCCGTCCTTGTGATATTTTTCACAAGCACCCGGACGACGAACTCAGCACCGGCTCCCGAGATTCCGTCAACCTCCCCACCCCAGCGTTCACATGGCTTCCCAAACGTCGCTCCGTCCGGCCGAGATCAAGGACATCCTGCTCCGCGAGATCGAAGCCGCGGACCTCCATGATCTCGACGTCGAGGAGGTTGGTACCGTCCTCGAGGTCAAGGACGGCATCGCTCGCATCTACGGGCTCCTGAAAGCCATGGCGGGCGAGATGCTCGAAGTCACCTCGAGCGAAACCGGCGAGAAGATTGTGGCGCTCGCCCTGAACCTCGAGGAAGACAACATCGGCGCCGTCATCCTCGGCAACTACCTCAAGCTCAAGGAAGGCGACGAAGTACGCCGCACGGCGCGCGTGCTCGAGGTGCCGGTTGGCCCCGAGCTCGTTGGGCGCGTGGTGGATGCGCTGGGCAATCCCGTGGATGGACTCGGTCCCATTCCCGCGACGCATTCGCGCAAGGTGGAGTCCGAGGCACCGGGCATCATCGTGCGTCAACCGGTGAAGGAGCCGCTGCAGACGGGACTCAAGGCCATCGACTCGATGATCCCGATCGGACGCGGCCAGCGTGAGCTGATCATTGGGGACCGCGCGATCGGCAAGACCGCGATCGCGATCGATACGATCATCAATCAGAAGGGCGCGGGCGTCATCTGCGTGTACGTCGCCATCGGACAGAAGAAGTCCACGGTGGCCGCGACGGTGGAGAAACTGCGCCAGTACGGCGCCATGGAATACACGATCGTCGTCGTGGCCGCCGCGTCGGATCCGGCGCCCATGCAGTACATCGCGCCCTACGCGGGCTGCGCCATGGCGGAGTACTTCATGTACCAGGAGGGAAAGGCCACGCTCTGCGTGTACGACGATCTCTCCAAGCAGGCGGCGGCCTATCGCGCCATCTCGCTGGTGCTGCGCCGTCCGCCCGGACGTGAAGCGTATCCCGGCGACGTGTTCTATCTGCACTCGCGCCTCCTCGAGCGCGCGGCCAAGATCAGCGAGTCACCCGATGTGGTTGACGACCGGACGATCTTCGCGCCGGGCGGATCGCTCACCGCGCTGCCGATCATCGAAACGCAGGCCGGTGACGTGTCCGCCTACATCCCGACGAACGTCATCTCGATCACCGACGGCCAGATCTTCCTCGAGACGGATCTCTTCAACGCGGGCACGCGCCCGGCGGTGAACGCCGGCATTTCGGTGTCGCGCGTGGGCGGAGCGGCGCAGATCAAGGCGATGCGCTCCGTGGCGGGGCGGCTGCGGCTCGACCTTGCGCAGTACCGTGAGCTGGAGGCCTTCGCGGCCTTCGCGTCGGATCTCGATAAGGCGACGCGGGCGCAGCTCGACCGCGGCATGCGCACCGTGGAGATCCTCAAGCAGTCGCAGTACGAGCCCATGCCGGTGGAAAACCAGGTCATGATCATCTACGCCGTGACCAACGGCCATCTGGATGATGTGGAGGTTGGAGCGATTCGCGACTGGGAGCGGGGCTTCCACGAGTTCATGGCGGCGCAGTACCCGCAGGTGGGCCAGAGCATCCGCTCGGAGAAAGTGTTGTCGAAGGAGACCGAGGATGCGTTGAAGCGCGGCATCGCGGCGTACAAGGCCACCCGAAGCGGCACGCGGACCGAACGCAATGGCTAAGGGAAGGGAGCTCCTCGGTCGGATCAAATCCACCGAAGGAACACGCAAGATCACGCGCACCATGGAAATGGTGGCGACCTCGAAACTGAAGCGCGCGCAGGACCGGGTGGTTGGGGCACGACCCTACGCCCAGGCGCTGTCGGCGGTGATCGCGGATCTCTATTCTCCCGCGCTCGCGGAGAGCTTTCCGCTGCTGCGTCAGCCCACGCAGGTGAAGCGTGCGGGAGTGCTGCTCATCACGTCGAACCGCGGTCTCGCGGGCGCGTTCAATTCGAATCTCATCCGGCAGGCGCGCACGCTGCTCGACCGTCTCAAGGCGGATGGCGCGGAGACCGAGCTGCACGTCGTGGGGCGCAAGGGGCTCGGCTTCTTCCGCTACATTGGCGCGCCGGTGGCCTCGTCGCGCGTGGACATCGGTGACCGCCCCGCTTCGGCACACGCAAACGAGCTCGTGGATGGCATGATGGCCGACTTCGTGAGCAGCCGGCTCGACGCCGTGTACGTCGTCTATGCCCGCTACGTGTCGCCGCTCTCCACGCCGCCGGTGGCGGAACTGGTGCTGCCGGTGACGCCACCCGAGCGCAAGGGTCCGGCGCGTGATTATCTGCTGTTCCCGAACGCGCAGGCGATTCTCTCCGCGCTGTTGCCGCTCTACGTGCGGAACAGCGTGTATCGCGCACTGGTGGAGACGGCCGCGGGCGAGCAGGGCGCGCGGCGCACGGCCATGAAGAGCGCAACGGACAATGCCGGCGACATGCTCAACGTGCTGCGACGCACGTACAATCGCGCGCGGCAGGCGCAGATCACGCAGGAGATCGCGGAAATCGTGGGAGGCGCGGAAGCGCTCTAGGGCTGGCCGCAACGCGGGTTCACCGACTTACCCATTCAGGATCATTTCATGGTTTCCCAACATACCGGCAAGGTCGTCCAGGTCATCGGCCCGGTGCTCGACGTGGAGTTCGCGGCGGAGCATCTGCCGGAGATCTACAACGCACTCACGGTGGATCAGGACTCCGCCAGCGGCGGCCGCATTCACCTGGTGGCCGAGGTGCAGCAGCACATCGGGCGCAATCAGGTGCGCGCCGTATCCATGTCGACCACCGACGGCATCGAGCGCGGCATGGACGTGGTGGATACCGGCGCGGCGATTTCGGTGCCGGTGGGCGAGGCGGCGCTGGGTCGCATTCTCAACGTGCTGGGCGAGCCGGTGGACAATGGTCCGGCCATTCCCGCCGATGTACCGCGCTGGCCGATTCACCGCGCCAGCCCGAGCTTCGTGGACCTCGAGCCCAAGACGGAGCTCTTCGAGACCGGCATCAAGGTCATCGACCTGATTGCCCCATTCGTCAAGGGTGGCAAGATCGGGCTCTTCGGCGGCGCGGGTGTCGGCAAGACCGTCGTGATCATGGAGCTCATCAACAACGTCGCCAAGGGACACGGCGGCAA
>JBOHTE010000108.1:0-1288 GCA_050733555.1 Gemmatimonadaceae bacterium
GTTCACGGTTGCGCGCATCGTGCTCTGGGGGCGCGACGTGGGGGCAGTCGCCGAGGACAACACCGGCGCCATCACGTTCGAGTACGAGGAGGAGTTCCGCCAGTCGGGACTCGAGATCTCGCCGATCCATCTGCCGCTCGCCCGGCGCGGGCCCGTCGCGTTCCCGGCGCTGCAGCGCGTCGCGTCGTTCGCCGGACTGCCTGGCGTCCTCGCCGATGCCCTGCCCGACGCGTTCGGGAACGCCGTCATCCGGCGCTACTTCGAGGCGCGCGGTACGCCCGACGCCGCCAGGAGTCCCGTGCAGAAGCTCCTCTACATCGGACATCGCGCCATGGGCGCGCTGGAGTTCAGGCCACCGCTCGAACGGCGGAACAGCCGCGACGCCGACGAGGCACTCGAGATCGCGCAGCTCGTCGCGGAGGCGCGCGAGGTGATCGACGGCGACGCCACGGTGGCCGTCCCCGAAATGATGCAGGTGGGCGCATCGGCGGGCGGCGCGCGCGCCAAGGCGCTGGTGCTCTGGAACCGGCAGCAGAGCCGGCTCAAGTCGGCCTTTGCGCCCGTCGGCGAGGGGGACGAGCACTGGCTCATCAAGTTCGACGGAGTCACCGGCGGCACCGGCGGGCACACTGTGGTGCGCGCGTTCGAGCCCGGCCCGTTCGGGCGCATCGAATACGCCTGCTCGCAACTGGCCAGTGCCGCCGGCGTCGACATGGCCGATACGCACCTGCTCCGCGAACGCGACTTCGCGCACTTCATGACCAGGCGCTTCG
This sequence comes from Gemmatimonadaceae bacterium, assembly GCA_050733555.1. Lineage (GTDB taxonomy): Bacteria > Gemmatimonadota > Gemmatimonadetes > Gemmatimonadales > Gemmatimonadaceae > JADGGM01. Next base: position 774 of record JBOHTE010000108.1, read on the forward strand.
ATCGCGAGGGGAGCGCGCGGCTGCACCTGCACAGCCTGGGCGGGCTGCATCACGCGGACTACAACATCCGCCAGATATTGTCGTACGAGGAATACTTCCGCACCATTCGACTGCTTGGCATGGGACAACCGGCCGTGGACCAGGCATTCCGCCGCATGGTGTTCAACTTCGCGATCCGGAATCAGGACGACCACGTAAAGAACATCGCGTTCCTCATGGGGCCGGACGGCACCTGGCGGCTCGCGCCCGCATTCGATACGACGTGGGCGTACGGTGGCACGTGGTCGCGCACGCATCAAATGACCGCGCGCGGGAAGGATGACGACTTCACTCGCGCCGACTTGCTCGCAGTGGGCCGCGCATTCGATGTCGCCGCGGACGGCGCCGACATTCTCGACGAAGTCGACGCGTCGCTCGGCCTCTGGGAGCGCGAGGCGCAGGACGCAGGACTGGAGCGATCGTGGATCAGCAGGATCCAGTAGCTGTTTCGGCATTTTGGGTGAGGGGGGCAGGCG
>JBOHTE010000109.1:0-10823 GCA_050733555.1 Gemmatimonadaceae bacterium
AGTCTCGCCACTCGCTTCAGTCGCGGCCCGCTGGAGATCGAGGATGCCCGCCGCATTCTGGCTGAAGTTGCCGACGCGCTGGAGTACGCACACGCGCACGGTGTCGTGCATCGCGACATCAAGCCGGACAACATCCTGCTCGATCGCGACAGCGGCCACGCGCTCGTCACGGATTTCGGCATCGCGCGCGCGGTGGAAGCCGATTCGCGCCTCACCGCCACCGGCATCACGGTGGGCACTCCAGCGTACATGTCGCCCGAGCAGGGCATGGGCGAGCGCGATGTCGACGGCCGGAGCGACATCTACTCGCTCGGCGTGGTCGCCTACCAGGTCCTCACCGGGAGCCTGCCATTCCGGGCGAACAATACGCCGGCGATGATCATGAAGCACGTATCGGAGACGCCGCGGCCGGTGCGCGAGATGCGGCGCGATGTGCCGCCGGCGCTGGCGGCGGCAATCGAACGCGCACTGGCCAAGGATCCGGATGACCGCTTTCCCAACGCCGCGGCGTTCCGCGATGCGCTGCTGAACAGGTCGGAGCAGCCATTGCCATGGCAGCACGCGGCGGCACCCGGGTCGCGGGCGGTTACGCCAGCCCGGCTGCCGCAACCGGAACCGTACTTCGTGCCACCAGCGGCATCGCTACCGCCAGCTTCACCGGCGCCACCACAGTCGCCGGTGCCGCTGCTGCCGCCGGTGCCGCCGCCCGGCATGTCGCGCCGTGAACGGCGCCACTTCTACCGCAGCTACTATCGTGGAACGCTGCAGGGATACACGCCGGGCGTGCAGCCCTCACCCGAGAGCATTCTGCAGCGGCGCATCACCAGCTTTCGGCGGAATCTCGCGAGCACCGGGACGACGACGCTCATCCTGTTCGGCATCAACATGGCGACGTCGCCGCACTTTCCGTGGTTCCTCTTCCCGATGTTCGGCATGGGACTGGGCGCGGCGCGACAGTGGAGCAGCCTCTGGGCGGAGGGCGTGGATTGGCATCGCATTCTCCACAACGAGCCCACGCTCACCACGCAAGAGGCGTCGGTGCCGCAACTCGTCGCGCCTGCGTCGGCCGTGGATGACGCCGCGGCGAAGATGGTGCCGCGCGAGGTGCTGAACGGGCCATACGGGAAGCAGGTGCGCCGCGCCGCGTCCGATCGGCTGGCCGTCCTTGCCATCGTGAATTCCCTGGCGCCATCCGATCGGAGCATGATTCCCGACGTGCTGCCCACGGTGAACGCGCTGGCTGAACGCGCGGGGTCGCTCGCGCAAACGCTGCACCAGCTCGACGAGGATGCGCCGCCCGATACGCTCACGCAACTGGGAGAGCGCATTGCCCAGGTGCGGCTGGAGAACGCGGTTGCCTCGGATCACGACCGGCGGCTGTCGCTGCTCGAACGCCAGTACGCGTCGCTGCAGGAGTTGTCATCGCGCCGTGCACGCCTGGGCGGACAGCTCGAAAGCGCCGGGATCGCGCTGCAGAATCTGAAGCTGGATCTGCTGAAACTGCGCTCGTCCGGCGTGCAGTCGGCCATTTCGGAGGTGAACAGCGCGACGGTGGAAGCGCGCGCGCTGTCGCGCGACATTGCGCACGTGCTGGAAGCGGCAGACGAGGTGCGGAATATCTGACTGAGGCCGCGCCTGAGTGCGCCGCCGGGCAGTTTCCACTACGGCCTGAGCCACTCCTGCAGTATGGCACTCACGGCTTCCGGTGCCGCTTCCGGCGTGAAGTGCCGCACGTTCGGAACGATATGCAGCGTCGATCCCGGGATGGCGTCGTGCAGCCGTCTGGTGGTGTCGGGCGAGAGAAAGGGGTCGTGCGCGCCGCCGATCACCGTTGTCGGTGCGACGATGTTCTGCAGGCGGGGCTCGAGCGCCATGGTCTCCTTCACATCCAGCGCTTCGAGATGCTGCACGAGCACATCGCGTCCCTCCGGGCTGCAGAAAGGGCGAATGTAGATGTCCACGGAGCGCGTGCCGCGCTCATCGTGCGTGTAGCCGCGTTCCAGCTCCGCGCGCACCACCGACGCGACCCAGGTCGCCGGGAGATGGCGCGTGAGTGGCAGCGTGGCGCGCGCGAGCTTCACCTGCGCCGTGGGCCAGTCGTCGAATGCGACGGAGTTCATCAGTCCGAGTCGCGACACGCGCGTGGGATGATGTACGGCGAGATACTGCGCGATGCCGCCACCCAGGTCATGGCCCACGATCGCGGCGTACGAAATGCGCAGGATGTCGAGCAGACTCACCACCCGTTCGGCGTGCCCCCGGATGCTGAGATCGCGCTCGAGCGGGCGGTCGCTGCGCCCGTAGCCGAGGAGGTCGAGCACGACGATGCGATGACCCTCGGGGAGCAGCGGCACGAGATCGCGCCAGAGATGGGAGGAGGTGGGAAACCCATGAATGAGCACGATGGGTTCCCCGGCGCCGCGACTGCCCGCGGCGTAGTAGTACAGTCGAGCGCCGCCGACGTCTACGAACTCACCGCGCATCGGTCTGACTTAGAAAGGTCACATTTCGGGAACACACGGTCGCGCAAGGAAACCGCCACGCCCTGCCCCGAAGGGTGCAAGCGCGGTGCCATGCGAACCGTGAACTGCCACCAAGGAAATTGTTGCTGAAACGGAGTGGTGCTCAGACGCCCACGCCGACACCCGCGCGCCATTCCACGATTTTCCCCGCAATGGCGGAGGCGGCCACGGTGTAGGGGGACGCGAGGTAGAGCTGTCCCGGTCCCGAGCGACCGGGAAAGTTCCGGTTGATCGCGGAGATCGTGACCTCGTTCTTCGTGCGCGACACGCCCGGGCCCGCGTTGATGCACGCGCCGCAGGATGGCTCGATGAACGTCGCGCCCACGTCGGCGAAAATCCGGTCATAGCCCTGCTCCTGGCAGTACTCGAAGACCTCGCGCGACCCGCACTGGATGTAGCAGCGCACCCGTTCCGGTACGTGCTCGTTCCGCTCCAGCGCCTCCCGGAAGACACGGGCGTACATGTCCATGTCCTCCTTCTTGCCGGCCGTACACGAGCCGGCGTATGCGATGTCGATCACGACTTCGTTTGGCAGCTCGTCCACCGCAATGCCGTTCCCTGGATCGCCGGGCAGCGCGAGCATCGGCCGGAGCGATGCGGCGTCGATCTCGATGACCTTGACGTACTCGGCGCCGGGATCCGACGTCAGGCCATCGCACAGCGCGCGCGCGGCGTCGCGTGTCATGCCGCGCTGCGCGACCAGATACTCCACCGTCCGGTCATCCGGTGCAATGATGCCCGTGAAGGCGCCCACCTCGGCGGCCATGTTGGTCATGGTCGCGCGTTCGTCCACCGAGAGCGACTCCACCGCCTCACCCGCGTACTCGATGATCTGCCCGATGGCCGCACCGCTCTTGATGTATGGATGACGCAGGATATCGAGCATGAAGTCCTTCGCGGTGATGTTGTCCGGCTTCGTGCCGTGCACGATCACCTTGAAGGACCGCGGCACGTCCACGCGTACGTCCTTCGTGATCCAGGAATTGAAGATCGCCGTGGTGCCGACGCCGAACGCGACGCAGCCCACCGCGCCCGCGTGTGGCGTGTGCGAGTCGGAGCCAATGATCACCTGTCCCGGCAGCGCGTGCGCTTCGAGGATCTTGGAGTGGCAGATGGCCTCCGAACCGGCCGCCGAGAGCGCGCCGTGCAGGTTCAGGCGGTGGTCGAGCTGCCCGTAGAGTCTGATGCCCTTCTCCGCCGCGAACGTGCGCTGCTTGCTTTCGAGCTGATTGGCCACATCCAGCAGCCCCATCTCGCGATGCTCGGGGCGCATGACCTGATCGAGGAAGGTGAGATGGTCGCGGAAGAAGAATACCGATCCGGGATCGTTCACCGGTTCGTCCTTCCCCACGAGCTGCTCGAAGAAAATGGCGGACATGGGCGTCACGTATTCGTGACTGAAGCGGATGTCCGTCTGAATGAAGCCCTCGTCGCCAGGCCGTACGGCGCGGACGCCGAACGTGCCGGCGGCGGCATCCACCACCCAGTGCCGCGCGAAGATCTTCTCCGCAATGGTCATGGGGCGCGCGCGCGTGTCGAGCGTGGGCACGGCCACCTTGCCCTGCAGCCGCGCGACGTTGTAGTTGAACAGCCCACCGTACTCGATGATGCCTCGGGTGATGGCCCCTTCGCCCGCCGTGAACTCCGAGAGCGGGATCTCCTCACCCGCCCGGACGCGGGCGATGAGGTCGAAGTTCGTGGACGTGAAGACGCCCAGGTTCTGACAGTTTTCGCGATAGATGCGCTCGATGTTCTCCGCGATCACCAGCCGGATTCCGGCCACCATCTCGGCGTAGGGTGACTGTTCGCGCGATGAGCCCTTGCCGCGCCGTTTGCCCGATACGCTTGCCACGAAGTGCCCATTCCGCACCGAGCCGCGCACGATCGGAAATTCGTCGCCGCACTTGAGCCCCAGATAGGGGAAGTCACCCAGCGTCTCGTCGAAGTAATAGCAGATGTAGGCTGGCGTGATTTCGTCCGTGGAAATGTCGTTCCGGAGCGCGGGGTGCGCGGGCGAGCCGACCGGGGCTTTCGGATCGAAGGTCAGATCGTCGCCAGCCAACTGGCGGCGGATGAGCGCCGGATCTTCGGTGAGAAACAGGACGCGTCCGTCCAGGCGAACGCGGTCGCTCACCTTGTGCACAGGCCGGCTCAGCAGGCTCTCGATCATGCTCCGGTGGGTTAAGGGGGTTAATGGCAAGATGACGGGGGGCCAAAGGGACCACAAGCGCGCGCGAGTCTCCGGGACGGCGTCGTGGCGGATTGTGACCGTAGGAGGGAGGGGACTGGCTCAGAAGTAGCGGACGTTCCGCCTTCGCGCGTGCCTGACGCGCATCTGACGATGCAGGGCCGCCTTATGCCTGGAGTTCAGGCGGGCGTGACGCCGCGAGATGTGACGCCGCGAGATGTGACGCCGGGAGGTGTAACGCCGGGAGGTGTGACGCCGGAGGGCGTGACGGCGGGAGTCGACGCGCGCGCGTCTGGCGAAGCGCTCAGGCCGGGATGCGTGTGCTGCGCGACGGCGCGCGGAGAGCATGTTCCGGCGTCCGTTTGGCGCGACATGGCGGTCCGGCCGGGCATTGCGGACATTGCCGCGCACGTCCTGCCGTGCCGGCGGCCCGGCGTTTTGCGCGGTTTGCGCCGACGCGGCAGATGCGGCGCCGATCATAAGCGCTGCGGCCAGGCAAGCCATTATTGAGCGAAGCATGGGTTCTCCTTGTAGAAGCGATTGTTAGGATGGACGGGTCGCGACGCTCAGGCGTTAAGGATTTCTGATTTACGTACGGCGGCATCAGGGTTGCCCCTAGCGCCAGCGGCCAAAAGTGCTAAGCTTTACGCCCGCAGAGCCGTCGTTCTGTGGCAAACCCGTCACAAGCGCGTTGTTTGTCAACGTTTTAAGCGAAATTCCGAGGGCGCCGTGACCGATCCGACCGCACCGGGTGCACCCGTCTTGCCGTCGCCTCCCGCTCCAGAATCAATAACCTTTCCATTGAGTTGGCTGCTCAGTAACGCGGCAGCACCAATTCAGTATCGCGCCAGTTTGGAGGTTGCGAGGCTCCCGATAGGCGAGCTGAACAGCTTCGCGTCGCTCCCGTATTCCTTCCGGCCAGCGGTCCTTCTTGCCCTCACGCAGGCGTCAGATGGGACTTGGGGCAATGGAATGCTCTCCCTGCCTTCGTCACGCTCGGACCGGTTTCAGGGGATCGGCACCATTACGGCCGTGCGGCGCCTCGTGGAATGGGGGTGGAACAAGGAATCTCCGCCTATCGCGCAGGCGCGCCGGACCATGTTCCGACTCCTGGCACAGGACGACGATCCCAGCTACCTGTTCGAACTGGCGCCGCGTGGACGTCCGGATCGCGAGATCGTCCGCCACGGGCGCGAAGTCCTGCGCGAGGCTGCGGCTGCTGCGCTGTCTCAGGCGGGTTACGAGCAGGATCCGCGGCTCAGAGGGGCTGCCCGCCGCATGCTGGAGCGCGTGGATCTTTATCTCCGCTCGCCGCAGCACGAAAAGCCATTTGTGCGCGTGGGCAACTCGCATGTGCTCGCGCCCGGCTCTGCGCCTCCCTCCATTTACTTTCTTGCGATGCTCGCCGAGATGCCGCACTTCCGCAGCGAGCACTATGACGCCATGGAGCGGCTCTACGCGCACCTGACGCAGCCGCAGCCGCGCTCGGACGCGGCTTCGGTGGTGGCGGGGAAGGTGATGGCCGAGCCGCACCTCGTGCTGGGTGATCCACTGCCGCACCGGACCGCGGCTGACGCGGATCTCCCCGCCACGCTCTACTGGCTGGAGCTGTTCGCCAGACTGGGGATTCTCCAGCGCAACGAGGGATGGTCCAGGCTGTACGAGCGGTTGCTCGAGGATTGCGATGCGGAGGGTGTGTGGCGTATGCCGAAGCGTTCCGTGAGCACGCGCAGCAGCAATCCGTTCGTCTGGCCCGGATTCCCGCTCGATCCTCGCGGAAACGCCGACGCATTGAGCGCGGACGTGACGTTTCGTCTCGGGCTCATTGGACGCTACTCGGGGCGGCCGCTGGACCTCGGATAGTGTGCGCGCCCGGCGCGTCCGAAGCCCGGGCGAGTCGCACGGGGATCGCGCAGCTCTGCCGCCATCAGGCCGCATGACCTTTCTGGATTCCGCGGATGCTTTCCCCGTTGGCGTTGAAGGGCTCAGCGCGCGTCGCGTGAGCCTCGCCTCCGGTGTGTGCCTGCGCCTCGTGGAAGGCGGTCCGGTGGGCGGGTCGCCCGTGCTGTTCATCCCGGGTTGGGGTTGCTCGGCGTATTCCTTTCGCAGGAATCTGCCGGAACTGGCGCGCGCGGGATATCGCGTGGTGGCAATGGATCTGCGCGGCCACGGCTGGAGCGACAAGCCGGAGGCGTCGCAGGCGTATACGCTGGACGCGCTCTCGGCGGACGTGCTGGAGACACTCACGGCGCTCGGCATTTCGCGAGCGACGCTCGTGGGCCTGTCGCTCGGCGGCGCGATCGCGACGCGCGTGGCGTTGCGCTGGCCGGCCCGTGTGGAGCGACTGGCGCTGTGCGGCGCCGTCGGGCTGGGTGCAGTGCGCTTCGTATCCGCCGCGCGACGGCTCCCGCGCGCGCTGGGTCGCGCGCCCATTGGCACCGTGCCGCGTGCGCTCGTCGCGCTCGCGCTGCGCGCGGCGTACGGGAATCAGGCGCGGTTCACCGCGCATGATGTGGATGAATATCGTGCGCCGGCACGCGACGCGGCGTTCCACCGCGCGCTCTGGGCCATGGTGCACGATGTGAACTGGCGAACGCTCCACCGCGGCGAAGTCCGGCGCCTCACCATGCCCGTCCTCGTCATCTTTGGCACGCGCGACCGGATCGTGTCGCCGCGTCTGGTGTCGCGCATCATTGGTGAAGCGCCGCGCGCGCGCATCGTAATGCTCGAGGACGTGGGGCACTTGAGCCCGGAGGAAGCGCCTGAGCGGGTGAACGCAGAATTGCTGCGCTTTCTCGCTTCGTAGCGCCCGGTTCGGCACCGGGGTATATTATTCACTACTTGCCACCAATACGCGCCCGTCCCGGCAGCCCACCAACGCCGGGCATGGAGCCGGACGTGCGGCCCGGCGCGTGAACACCAGGACCATGTCGACAGCGACACCCGAAATACCGAACTCGTTCGAGGAGCTCGGCCTCGCTCCCGAGCTGCTGCAGGCAGTGAGCACGGCGGGCTACCAGCACCCCACACCGATTCAGGCCCGGACCATTCCGCTCATTCTGCGAGGGCGGGACGTCATCGGGCTGGCGCAGACCGGAACCGGCAAAACCGCCGCGGTCACGCTGCCCATCGTGCACCGCCTGCTGGGCGGACCACGGCGTGTGCGCGCACTGGTGCTCGTCCCCACACGCGAGCTGGCCGCGCAGGTAACGCAAAACTTCGCGACGTATGCCGCCTTCACCGAGTTGCGCGTGACGGATGTGTACGGCGGTGTGGCCATTGGTCCGCAGGAGACCGCGCTGCGGAACGGTGTGGACGTGGTGATCGCGACACCCGGCCGGCTGCTCGATCACATGGAGCGGCGCAACATCGCGTTCGACGATCTGGAAGTGCTGGTGCTCGACGAGGCTGACCGGATGCTCGACATGGGTTTTGCGCCGCAGATCAACCGCATCGTGTCGGATATTCCGGCGTACCGGCAGACGCTGCTCTTCAGCGCCACCATGCCCGCGGAGGTGGAGGCGCTGGCGCGCAAGTACCTGCGCAAGGCGATCGTGGCGCAGGTGGGGCGGCGCACGGAAGCGGTGAGCACGGTAACCCACGCGGTGTATCCGGTGGCGCGCGAGCGGAAGAGCGAGCTGCTCGTGGAGCTGCTCCGGCAGGACGACATGGATTCCGTGCTCGTGTTCACGCGCACCAAACACGGCGCGGACCGGGTGGTGCGCAACGTGGAGCGCGCGGGCATTCACGCCGTGGCCATGCACGCCGACAAGTCACAGGCACAGCGCACGCAGGCGCTCGAGCAGTTCAAATGCGGCGCGGTACGCGTGCTGGTGGCCACGGACATCGCGCAGCGCGGGCTGGACATTGCCGGTATCTCGCATGTGATCAACTACGATGTCCCGGCGCAGCCCGAGGATTACGTGCACCGCATTGGCCGCACGGGTCGCGCGCTCGCGACGGGCGATGCCTTCACCTTCATGGCCGCCGATGAGATTGCCATGGTGCGCCTCATCGAGCGCGTGCTGGGCCAGCCGATTCCGCGCGTCTCCGTACCCGGGTACGACTTCGGAACCGTGGCGGCCGACTGATCGCGCGATCGACCGCCACAGCCGTGCAGGTGGGAACGTCACACTCAGCTCCTCACCCGTCCCAGGCGGGAGACGTAGATGGTGTCCGCCGCGGCGCCGCGCCTGACGATGACGCTGCTGTTCGTCGCGCCGTAGCCGCGCCCATCCGGCGAGTACCGGATGGTGTCCCGCGTGCCGCTCAGTGCGACGGCCAGGTCGGCGCCCGGCAGCGTGGTCATGACGGTGTCGCCCTCCACTATCGTGAACGCCATACGGCGGCCGGGGTCGAACACGACCGACGTCGTGGCGGAGTGCAGCAGTGCGGCGCGGCGCGCCGCGGCCAGCGTACCTTCGACCTGCCCGGCGGCGCTGCGGACCGCGGCACGATCGCGAATGGCGACGACGCGCGGCAGCGCCATGCCGCACAGCGTGAAGCATACCGTCAGCACAACGAGGAGTTCGGCAAGAGTGTGACCGGATTGCATGGGTTCCGTCCTGTATTGGGGCGCGATATATACCCAACGGTCACCCAGCCGGCCGCACCGATTCCCCGCGCCCGGTCACGATTCATTTCGTGCACCAGGCATGCGGCTATACTTCGTGGTTGTGCCAGGTGGCCGGTGAGTGGGCCGGGTCGTCAGGCACAGCTACGCCTCCACATCATGGCATCATGAAAAATCATGGCATCATGAAAATCGCGATCGAATACTGCACCATCTGAAACTACACCCCGCGGGCTACCAGTCTGGCGGCCGAGATCAGGGAGAAGTACCCCGACGCGGAGCTCGAGATGATTCCTTCACGCGGCGGGCGATTTGAGGTGTCGTACAACGGCCAGCCGATCTTCGAGAAATCGAAAATCGGGCGGCATGCCAAGGCTGGAGAGATCATGTCACTGCTGGATGAGCGCATCCCATAGCTGATGCGCATTGCCATTTCCACTGGCGGCGGCGACGCCCCGGGACTCAATGCGGTGATCCGTGCCGCCGTCCTGTCCGCTGTGAACCGCGGCTGGGACGTCCTCGGCATCAAGCGCGGATACGCCGGACTGATGGGCGAGGATGAGGTGGTGCCGCTCACGGCGATGTCGGTGCGTGGCATCGCCCATCTGGGTGGGACCATCCTGCGCACGACGAATCGCGGCGATCCGTTTCACTATCCGCGGCCACGTCCCGATGGTACGCTCGAGGAGATGGACCGCTCCGATGAATTGATGGCGCGCGCGCGCGACCTGGGCATCGATGCGGTCATCACCATTGGCGGCGACGGCTCGCTGTGCATCGCACAGCAGCTCTACGAGCGCGGGCTCAAGATCGTCGGCGTGCCCAAGACGATCGACAACGATGTGAGCGGTACGATCACGACGTTCGGCTTCGACACGGCCGTGTCCACCGCCATCGAAGCCATTGACAAGCTGCACACGACCGCCGAAAGCCATGACCGGGTGATCGTCATGGAGGTCATGGGGCGGCACGCCGGCTTCATTGCGCTGCACAGCGGCGTCGCGGGCACGGCGGACGTGATCCTCATTCCGGAAATTCCGTACGACCTCGAGAAGGTGTGCGAGAAGATCCGGGCACGCGACCGGGCGGGGCGACACTTCTCGATCGTCGTGGTGGCGGAGGGCGCGTTTCCGGTGGGTGGCGAGGAATCCATCCTCGGCGATTCGCTGCCCGGTCAGGAGAAGCGCGTGGGCGGCATCGCCGACAAGGTCGCGCGACAGATTCAGTCGCGAACGGGAAAGGAGTGTCGCTCGCTCGTGCTGGGACACCTGCAGCGCGGCGGCATGCCCACCGGCTATGACCGCCTCCTGGCGACGCGATTTGGCGGCGCGGCCGTGCGCGCCGTTGAGGAGGGGAAATTCGGCGAGATGGTGGCGCTGCAGTCGCCGCACATCGTGACGATTCCGTTCGAGAAGGTACTGCTCGAACCCAAGCGGGTCGACCCCGAGCACGACGTGGTGATGACGGCGCGGGCGACCGGGATTTCGTTTGGGGATTGAGTGGGAGGCATAGGGGCAGCCCATGGGGCAGCCCATGGGGC
>JBOHTE010000110.1:0-8259 GCA_050733555.1 Gemmatimonadaceae bacterium
ACACGCCGCTGTCGCCGCGCCGTGCCGTGCTCCGCGGCGATGCGCGCGGCTCCCAGCGCGACAGCTCGGCGACGCGCTGGATGACCGCGATGCCGCGGGGGTCCTGCAGGTGGTCGAGGCGGAACCGGATGGGGTCCACGCATGCGGTGGCCGCGAGTTCGTCCATGAAGGACTCGGTGGCGAACAGATTGGCTGGCGCGCCGAGACCACGCATCGCCGACGGCCGCAGCGGGCCATGCTCGAAGCGACGACTCACCACGCGATCCGCAGGAAACACGTAATTGTGCTTCGCGTTGCGATCGCCACCGCCGAATCCGGAGCGGCCGGTCATGCCGAGCAACTGGCCAGCGAGCAGATTTCCCGCGTGACCGCCAGGTCGCGTGGAGTGCGTGGGTGTCGTCACCACGTAATCCCACGCGAGTACCCTGCCCCGGGTATCGACTGCCCCACGCACGTCCATGCGCATGGCGGGACTCTTGGGATCCCACCCCAGCTCGTCCGCCCGGGACCACTGCACGCGCACCGGCCGGTGCACCGCCTGCGAGAGCAGCGCGGCATCGGCCGCCGCGTCATCGGCACCGTTGTGGCCGTAGCATCCGGACGCCTCCGTCCAGACCACGCGCACGTGCTCGGGCGCCATGCCAAGCAGTTCAGCGAGCGCATCGCGCAACGCGTAGCTGCCCTGCGTGCCCGACCAGATGATCGCCTCGTCCTGGCGCACGTCGGCCACCGCGCAAGACGGACCAATGGAGCCGTGCGACTGGTATGGCGTGAGGTAGGTCGCCTGCAACTGGTGTGCACCCTCCGCGAGCGGAGCATCCACATTTCCAATGGAGGTGAGCACGCGCTCGTGGGACGCCGTGGTATGCATCGCCGCGTACACGTCGTGCAGCGATGGCAGCGGCGTGGCGGGGCGCGTCCACGTCACCTCGAGCGCGCGCGCCGCCTGGATGGCGTTCTCCTCCCGCACCGCGACGACGCCGACGAAGTTGGCGCGATGCACGATGTCCACGACGCCCGCGATTGCGCGAGCCGCGTGATCATTGATCGCGGCGACCGTGCCCCCAATGGCCGCCGGTCGTACCACCCGCGCGTGCAGCATGCCGGGCACGCGCACGTTGTGCACGTAGACGTGCGTGCCGTATACCTTGGCCGGCAGCTCCACGCGCGGCACGGCGCGGCCGACCGTGGTGTACGCGGACGGGTTCTTCAGCGGAGCCGCTCGGTCGATCGTGCGCGCGAAGTGCCTGCCGCCGGTGAGCGCGGCGAAGGATACCGACTGCTTGCCCGAGAATACCACGCCATTCCGCACGAGGAGCGTGCTCACGGATGCGCCGAGTCGTGCAGCGGCCAGCGCGAGCAGTGCCGCACGCGCCGTGGCCGCCGCCTGACGCACCTGCACGCCGCCGGACTGCAGCGTTCTGCTCCCCGCCGTGTACCCCTGATCCGGCACGAGTCCGGTGCTGCCCTGCACGACGGTTACGCGTCCGACCGGCGCATCCAGCTCTTCGGCGACGATCTGGGAAAGCGCCGTCTCGACGCCGGTGCCCAGTTCCACCTTGCCGCTGTAGAGCGTGATGGTGCCGTCGCCGCCGACCGCGAGCCAGCTATCGAGCTGGTCGAGCGCCGGATCATCCGCGACGGGAGGCGTGTGGCGGTCCGCATCCCCGACGGCGTCCGACAGTGCGGGCAAGTCCGCGCGACCGGCGGTGCGCCCCCAGGCGAACGCGACAACGAGGGCGCCGCCGGTCTGCAGAAAATCGCGCCGGGTCAATTCCTGCATCAGCCGCGCTCGGTGGACTGCGCGGCGGACACGCGCTCGATCGCGCGCAGAATGCGCAGGTGCGTGCCGCACCGACACAGGTTGCCGGCGAGCGCCGTGCGGATCTGCGCGCTGGAGGGGCGCGGCGTTTCCACGAGCAGGGCGGCGGCGGTCATGATCATGCCGTTGATGCAGTAGCCACACTGCGCCGCCTGCTCCTCAACGAAGGCGCGTTGCAACGGGTGCGGAGCATCCGGCGTGCCCAATCCCTCCACCGTCGTCACCGGCGCGTTTGCGGCGGCGGCCACCGGTGTGATGCACGAACGAGTCGCCTTGCCGCCCAGGAGCACCGTGCATGCGCCACACTCGCCCACGCCGCAGCCGAACTTCGGGCCATTCAGCTCGAGCTCATTGCGCAGCACGTAGAGCAGCGGCGTGGTGGGAACCGCATGCGTCACGTGGCGGCGGCCGTTGACATGAATCTCGAGGGCAACGGGCACTGGCGGTTGCATCGTCATGCTGAATGGTGCGGCACCATTCTTTCACGATGCGTCACCGGCTCGGGCGGGGAAAGAGGCAGCGAGGCGCCGGGCGTGGGCGCGAGTGGCTCTCCCCGTTCAAAATTTCTCTCCCTTCGCCTCCCGGCTCTTGCTGCCAACCGGCCTGATGCGCGTCCACATCGTGTAGAAGAACACGGCCAGCCCGGCAATTTGTGCGAATCCCGCGGCCACGACGACGATCCGAAGCCAGAGTGCGCCGACGCCGGATCGCAGCAGCTCACCCGCCACCCGCGTGGCGGTCCCGCCGGTCAGCAGCCAGTACGCGAGTTCGGCCAATCGGGGACTGTAGCGCGCATCCTCCCGGTCCGGCCGCGGAAACAGCCAGAGCGCCACGCCCAGAATCATCATCATCACGAAGCCGACGAAGACCGCGTGCGTGTGGGCGCTCACGACGTACGGAGTGGGAAATTCGGACCAGAGTTCCCGGCGCACGATCATCCATCCGCCAATGGCGAGTCCCACGCCGAGAAACACGATGGCGGTCTTGAGATAGCGGCGAACGAGCGAGTACACGGTCCTCAGCCTGTGGGGGAGCAGGGTGCAACTGCATCTTCATTCGCGCCCGGTGCGGGCGTCGTGACTGTTGTCACGCGCGTGTCGTTAGAGTTCATCACATCGCAGTCTGCCATCAGAGGCATCAGCTTCGCCAGCATCCGCGTATCCATGCCATCGGCACCACTGGACACAGCAGGTCTCCTGGAACAGATCCCGATTTTCGCTGAGCTCGACGCCACGGCGGTGGATCAGCTCGCGGCACGCTGCGTGTCGCGCAACGTGGCCGCCGGCCACGTGCTGTTCACGACGGGTGAGGAGTGTCGGGGACTCTTCATCATTCAGTCCGGGCGCGTGCGCATCTATCGCACGAATCCTGAAGGGAAGGAACAGGTGCTGCACATCGAAGGGCCGGGGCGGCCGGTGGCCGAACTGCCCCTCTTTGACGGCGGCACCTACCCCGCATCCGCCGTCACGATCGAGGCTGCACGACTGATCTTTCTGCCGCGTGGTGAGTTCGAAGCCCTCTACCGGACGCACCCTGACGTGGCGCACGCCATCATTCGCGGACTCGGCAAGCGACTTCGCCATCTCGTGCAGGTCGCGGAGACGTTGGCGTTTCGCGACGTGGCGGCGCGGCTCGCGATGCTCCTGGCCAACTACGCGGAGGAACGCGGCGAACCCACGGAGTCCGGCGTGGAGCTGACGCTGCATCGCACACAGGAAGAGTTGTCACTGGAGATCGGCACGGCGCGCGAGTCGGTGTCGCGCGCCATGCGCCAGCTCAGGCATCGAGGACTGATCGAGCCGCTGGACGGTGATCGGCTTCGCATTCCGGACGTCGAGCGACTGCGCGCCCGCGCGCGGGGGCGGTGAGACATCCGTCACATAGCTAGCGCTCGCGTCCGGCTAGACTGACCAATGGCGGAGAGCAGGACGGAGACGCGGCGCACCTTCCGCGGGCCCCGGTGGGCCCTGGCGCTGCTGCGCGTGCCGCTGGTGGCCAAGGTGGCGGGCGCCAACCTGCTCATCGTGGCAGTGGCGTCCATGGCCACGCTCCTGGTTCGCGGCGAAACGCGCCCGGGTCGCGACGTCCTCTTCATCGCGGGGCTGGCGCTCGTGGGCAGCTTCGTGGTCAACGTCGTGTTGATCGCGCTGGCGCTGCGCCCGTTGCAGGCGCTCGAGACGATGGCCGCGCGCGTGTGGGGTGGACACCTGGATGCCCGCGTGAACGAATCGCCGCTCGCGGATGCGCGTATTGCCCGCGTGGGTCGCACGATGAACCTGCTCCTCGATGGCCTGCTGGCAGACCGCATGCGCACGAGACGACTGGCCGCCGAAGTGATCGGCGCTGGAGATCGCGAACGGGCCTATATCGCACGGGAGCTGCACGATTCCGTGGCACAGAGTCTCGCCGCGCTCGTCATGCAGGTGAGCGCCGCGGCGCGTGACTGCACCGATCCGCGTCTGACGGAGCGTCTCGGTACCGTCCGGACGCTTGCCACGGATTCGCTGGAGGAAGTCCGACTGCTCGCGCACACGATGTATCCACGGGTGCTGGACGACCTGGGACTGGCCGCCGCACTCGCGCATCTGGCACGGCAGGCCACGAACGTCACGCCAGGATCACCCGTGGTGTCCGTCTCCGCGCCGGATGACTTTGATGCCGGCGTCGTTCCGCCCGCGATGGCGTCGGTTCTCTATCGGGTCGCGCAGGAGGCCGTGAACAATGCGCTGCGCCACGCGCACGCGGCGACGGTGACGATTGCGGTTGATCTGGGGATGTGCAACGCGGAGCCCGGGTCGGCGGGCCAGTGCGTGTCGCTCGAAGTCCGGGATGACGGCTGTGGCTTCGACGTGGCCGAAGCCGGGCGCCGCCGTCCCGGCATGGGACTCTTCACCATGCGCGAGCGCGTGCTGCTGGTGAATGGCCGCTTCACCATCACCAGTGTGCCGGGTGCCGGCACGCGCGTGTCGGTTCACATTCCACTTGGCCCGGAGGGACTGGCGGTGCCGCCATCATGACCGGAGATCTGATTCGCGTGGTCCTCGTGGACGATCACGCAGTGGTGCGAGCCGGGCTCAAGGCCATTCTCGCGGGCGCGCGCGACGTCGACGTCGTTGGCGAAGCGGAGAACGGGCGCGATGCGCTGGTGCTCATCCAGCGGTTGGCGCCCGACGTCGCCGTGATGGACATCTCGATGCCCGACCTGGACGGCGCCGAAGCCACGAAGCGCATCGTCGCGGATGGACTGCGGACGCGGATCCTGATTCTCACGATGCACGCCGAGGACGACTATCTCGTGCCGCTGTTGAGTGCCGGCGCCGCGGGGTTCCTGATGAAGAGCGCCGCCGATCGCGAGTTGCTCGATGCGGTGCGGGCGGTCGCGCGGGGAGAGGTGTACGTGCGGCCCGCGGCGGCGGCGTTGCTCGCCCGCAATCTGACACGGAAGAACCCGCTGCAGTCTGATCGCGACCGCTTCGAGCGACTCACCGAGCGCGAGCGCGAGGTACTCCGCTACACCGCCCAGGGTCACTCCGCCCCCGAAATCGGCGAGAAGCTGCGCATCAGCCCCAAGACAGTGGACACCTACAAGCAGCGCATTCATGAGAAGGTCGGTCTGGCGCACCGTACCGAGTACGTGCAGTTCGCGCTACGCCTGGGGCTCTTGCACGAGGGCTGAGCGCAGCACGCCGCGCTCCAGCCACGCGACGGGACGCCGGCGCTCGGGCCCCACCACCATCGCCTGACGCGCTCCGGAGTCAGCGATCCTGGTCCGTCACGGCGCCATTGCCCAAAGGCAGGACGCGGACGATTCGGCGATCGGGCACGAGCCACGTGAGCGCGACCAGCACGTAGAGCGCGTCCGCGATCCATTCGTGCCAGAACGCGGCGGCAATGGCCACGACGTACACCACGACCGACAGTTTCCCCTTGACGTCGCGGCCGATTGCCGCCGCCAGCAGCGAATGGGGTCCCTCGCGCCGCAGCAGCGCATGCACGAGAATCGAGTACGCGATTCCCGCCATGAGCAGCACGGCGCCGTAGAGTGCCGTCGGCACCGCGGCGAAGTGGTTCTCCCCCATCCACGCCGTCACGAACGGTACCAGCGACAACCAGAACAGCAGGTGCAGATTGGCCCAGAGGATGCCGCCGTCCACGCGATGCACCACGTGCATCATGTGATGGTGGTTGTTCCAGTAAATGCCCAGATACACGAAGCTGAGCACATACGACAGAATGACCGGCAGCAGGGGCGCGAGGGCAGCCAGGTTGGTGCCGTGCGGGGCGCCCAGTTCCAGCACCATGATGGTGATGATGATGGCGAGGACGCCATCACTGAATGCCTCGAGGCGATGCGTATCCACGAGATGGCCGGGGGCAGATGATTGGGTGGACGGGAGCGTAGCAAATCATGAGAATTGTATTATCTTTGGCCGGTTCCAGCTATACTTTCGGAGAGGTGTCGACCGGGTGCCTGCATCCATCGAGGACCTTCGTTCGGTCATTAACGATCGCTACGTCGTGGAGCGGGAGATCGGCCGCGGCGGAATGGCTACCGTGTACCTTGGTCGCGACCTCCGCGACCAGCGTCCCGTTGCCATCAAGGTACTGAGCACCGATGTCTCCGTCGTGCTCGGCGCCGCGCGTTTCACGCGCGAGATCGAAGTCACGACCCTCCTGAGCCACCCGCACATCCTGCCGATCTTCGCCTCCGGGCAGGCCGGCAACTCGCTGTACTATGTGATGCCGTACGTCGCGGGCGAGTCGCTGCGGGCGCGGCTCGACCGCGAGAGGGTGCTGCCGCTGGCGGACGCGTTGCGCATCACGTGCGAGATTGCCTCCGCGCTCGAGCATGCGCACGAGCATGGCATCATTCACCGCGATATCAAGCCCGAGAACATCCTGCTCGACGACGGCCAGGCCATGCTCGCGGATTTCGGGATTGCGCATGCCATGGACGCGGTTGGTGAGCAGCGACTTACGCAGACCGGCATCTCGCTCGGCACGCCGACCTACATGAGTCCCGAGCAGGCCATGGCGGAGCGTACGCTGGACGGCCGCAGCGACGTGTACAGCCTGGCGTGCGTGACCTACGAGATGATCGGCGGCCAGGCCCCCTTCACGGGGCCGACCGCCCAGGCAGTCATTGCCCGACACGCACTCGAGAGCGTGCCCTCACTCACGATCATCCGCAACACCGTTCCGCCCGAAATCGAGGCGATTCTAGTCAAGGCGCTCGCCAAGGTGCCGGCGGATCGCTACGCGACGGCCGCCGAGTTCGCCGATGCGCTGCGACATCCGGAAACGCAGAAGTCGCTCGTTGTCGCACGGGCAGCGACCGGAGCGCGGCGGCGGATCGCGCCGTGGAAGCTCGCGGCACTGGGCGTCGGACTGGCGGCCGTGCTCGGTGCCGGTGGCTATGCCGCGTGGCGCAGTCTCAAGGGGAACAGTGGAGCGCCGGCCGCGCCTGGCGGACCGGATCCGCGTCGGGTGGCGGTGCTCTACTTCAGCGATGAGAGCAACCAGAAGACGCTCGGCTACCTGGCGAGCGGCCTCACGGAAGCGCTGATCGATCGGCTGTCCGCCATACCGCAGCTCGTGGTCACATCAAAGAACGGCTCTGCGTTGTTCCAGGGCAAGGACGTTCCGCGCGACAGCATCGCACGCGTGCTGAACGTGGGCACGATCGTGGAAGGCGACATCGATCAACACGGCGACAAGGTGAGCGTCACCGTGAAACTCGACGACGCCAGCGGCGCCGACTTCCGGCGCGCCAGCTTCGAGATGGCCGCGGCAGAGCCGCTGGCGCTGCAGGACACGCTCGCCGGACAGGTCGCGCGCTTCCTGCGCGAACGTCTGGGTCAGGAAATCGATTTGCGCGAGGAACGGGCCGGCGCCAGCAACCCGCAAGCCTGGGCCATGCTGCAGCGCGCCAAGCTTCTGCGCCGCGATGGCGATCGCGCCCGCCTCGCGAACGATACCGCGACCATGCTGCGCAATTTTGCGCAGGCGGACTCCACGCTGGCCGCTGCGCAGCCGCTCGATCCGAAGTGGGTGGCCATTCCGGTGCTGCGCGGCACGATCGACTACTGGACGTCGCGCTTCTTCAGCGGCGATCAGCTCCGCGTGAAGCAGTGGGTGGACAGCGGGCTCGTTCAGGCCGCCCAGGCGCTTCAGGATGCCCCGCGCAGCTCTGACGCCTTCCAGCTTCGCGGGACGCTCCGCTACTGGCTCTGGCTCATGGCGCTGGAGCCCGACCCGGTGAAGGCGCAGGCGTTGCTCGACACCGCCCGCAAGGACCTCGAGACCGCCACGCAGATCTCGCCGAACCAGCCCGAAGCGTGGTCCGTCCTGAGCCATCTGTACTACCAGTACAACGACGTCGTGAGCGCCAAGCTGGCGGCGCGGCGGGCGTACGATGAGGACGCGTACCTGAGTGA